>JAUNKE010000075.1 GCA_030532905.1 Peptostreptococcaceae bacterium | reverse complement strand
GTTTCAATTTCAGACGGCTCGATATCCTTTGCGATAAAGAGACCGAACAATTCTTCAAAAGTGATGACGAAATCCACAAAGCCTTTGACATTGTCCTCCAACGCTTCCAATTTTTTGGCAACGCAAGGACCGATAAAGACGACTTTGGAATCCGGATCCTGTTTTTTCAAATAATGAGCAGTCGCAATCATCGGCGTAGCGGATTCCGAAATATACGGCAACTGATCAGGGAACATATTGCGCACCATGCCGAACCATGCCGGGCAACAGCTCGTTCCCATGTATGGTCTTTTATTCGGCACTTCGTCCAAAAATTCCTGCGCCTCATGAATCGTTTCAATATCGGCACCGAGTCCCACTTCCACTACATCTTTGAAGCCCAATCGCTTGATCGCTTCGAATACCTGCGCCGGTCCAGCCATCGGTCCGAACTGACCGACAAAAGCCGGAGCAATAATCGCATAGATATTCGTATCGGATTTCAAAGCCTTTACCAACTGATAAATTTGCGATTTGTCCGCAATCGCCGAAAACGGACAATGCTGCATACAGTTTCCGCATGACACGCATTTGGTATGGTCAATCTGCGCACGGCCGAGCTCGTCACTCCCGATTGCATTGACACCGCATGCCACCGCACAAGGTCTATCGTACATAATGATAATGCTGTACGGACAAACATCTTTGCATCTTCCGCATTTAATACATTTACTCTGGTCGATATTCGCCTTCTTCTTGTCCAACGAAATCGCATTCACCGGACAAATATTTTGGCATGGATGGCCGATACATCTTCTACAATGATCCGTCACTTCATAAGTTTTGGTCGGACATGCCTCACAAGCAAACGGAATGACATTGATGAGCGGCGCCTCATAGATTCGCTCGCTGACATCCACTTCTTCAACACCGTCCGTAAGCGGCCCGTACACGCCGGCACTTCGAACATCCAATCCCATCGCCAAACGAATGCGCTCTCCGACAATCGCTCTCTCTTTGAAAATATCATGTCGATACTGCGCCTCTTCTCCCGGCAAAATATTAAATACCGATTTCGGCAGCTCACTCAGCGGTCTATCCTCATAGGCGATAGAAGCTACCTCCGCAAAAACTTTCCTCCGAATACTGATTACATCCGTAAATAACCCAAGCATTATGTACCCCTTTTAACCCTTCGCTAATTCTACAATTTTCTCCATTACCTCTTGTGATGACGCTCTCGTGATTACTTCATCATTTACCTTAACCACCGGTGACATCTTGTTGTCTTGTTTACAATATTGCATACATTTTGAAAAACCGAGATTGATCTCCACATCATATCCCTGCTCTTTCAAATCGTCGGCAAGCTGCTCCAGTACATCATACATCGATGATGCGCCCGCCATCATGCATTGAGAACCTGAACAAATTTCTACATTAATCATAACATTCTCCTTTGCAACTTATTACCTTTAATATATATGAATTTTTCCTTTTTGTAAATATAATTTGCGAATATAAATCACTTAATTTTGCGTTAGTCATGACAAACCAAACTTTGTATTTGCAATTTGTTCATTTTTTCGCGAGAAAGAATTTTGTATTCTCTTTCTTCTATTGATATAGTCGTTCACATAAATTAAAATCGATTTTACAATACGATTTATAAAACCGATTCCTCCTCAGTCTGAAAAGTCATAATCCACCTAATCATCTACTCTACATCATGATTCATAAAGGTCATCTATCCCCTACACTTCCAATTCGTATAAAGCCATGGAGCGACCATTGGGATAGTCCAGAATATCCACAATCTTATAGCCAGCCGATAGGTATATCTTTCTAACGACCATTTCGTCCAAACCCGTGTCCAGTCGAATGAATCGGATGCCACGCTTGCGGCACTCGGCTCGGATTGCTTTTGTGACCAGTTTTGTCAAACCCATTCCGGAAAATTTGCGCCGCACACAGAACTTATGCAGGTAAGCAGCTTCATACTTGGGAGCATTTGGCCAGTAGTTACCATCTGCCCATTGCAGAATAAAAGCGCAGGCAATTTCACCATCGATTGTTCCTATGCAGAAATTTTCCGGCTGAGCATCATGCGTAATCAATTCTTCCTTCGTCAGCCATTCATCAGGCCAGACTCGGTATCCCTGCTTCCGACCCCAAGCCGCAACTTCACGCATCACAGAAATCGCTTTTTCAACATTATTGAAACCAATCTTTAACTCAAACATAGCAATCCTATCTCCTCCATAGTAGAAGAATCCTTCCCGCAGGAGAGTTTTACAAACTTGAAAATAATTATAACATCAAGATACGAACTTTCACACATTTTTTGCATAAAGCAATTAAATACAATTTATAAATCCAAGTTGTCGTCCATCGATTCCTTTTGCTCCCGAATCAGAGAATTCAAAGAAACTATCTCCCGAATCACAAAGTATCCGGTGACAATCGCCGCCACACTGTCCGAAATCGCATTGCTCAGATACACGCCTTGAACGCCCAACTTCGGCGCCAATATCAGAATCGTCGGCACGATAATCAAACCATTTCTCAAAAAGAACAAAAATCCCGACAGCTTGGATTTTCCAATCGCTTGAAAGTATTGCGCACCCATTACTTGGATACTGAACAACGGAAGTGCCGCAAAATACAACCGCATTCCATGCGATGTCATTTCAATCAGCTTGTCATCGTCGGCAAAAATTCCAATCAGCCATTGCGGACGCAGCTGAATAATTAGAAACAAAGCCAAAGAAAGCAAAAACGCACAGAAAGTAGAAAATATCAATGCCTCTTTTACGCGAGCATATTGCCGGCTTCCCCAATTATAGCCGACGATGGGCTGATTTCCCTGCACGATGCCGAAAACAATCATATGATACAGACCGAAAATCGTCAAAATAATGGTAATCGCCGCCACATCAAAATCCGAGCCGTACTTCACAATGCTGATATTGACAAACATTCCAACCGCCGATGCCAAAATCTGCACATAAAAAGAAGGCGAGCCCTTAGCGCAGATTGCTTTCGCATATCGCCATTGACTCTCGATGATTCTCTTTTCTAAACGAATCGGTAAATCCTCCGCCTTTGTAAAATACCCGAGTATATAAATCGTGTGCACCAATTGCGAAATCACCGTCGCAATCGCCGCGCCCGACACGCCCAATCGAAAAATGAAAATAAAGACGGGATCCAAAATCATATTGAGAACGGAGGTATAAAGCACCGCCTTCATCGCCACTTTGGCTTTTCCCATCGCTCGAAGCGAATTGCTCAAACAATAGCCGGGCATTCCGACGACAGCGCCGAGCATCAGAATCAAAATATAGGGCTGCGCATACGGATAGACCTGCTCCGATACACCGATTTTTTGCAAAACAAAATCCTGCAAAAGCACAAATCCTATCGCAAACAAAGCCATCGAATAAATAATATATCGAAGCGACAGATAGAGGATGTCCTTCGCTTCATCCTTTTTTCCCTCGCCCAATCGAATCGAAACAAGCGTGGATGAACCGATGCCGATTAAGAAGACAATCGCCATTTGCAACACCTGTATCGGCATTGTGATTCCGACACCGGACAGTGCAAGCGGATTTATCTTTCCGACAAAATATCGATCAACCACATTAAAAATCGCCGTACTGAGCATGCCCAAAATCGCCGGCACGCTCAATTCCCAAAGCAATGTACGGATTTTTTTCTCGCCTAACATAACTCTCCTTCAACAATCCACCGATGAAGCAACCCTATTCCTCCATTTTTTTCAGAGCATCCTCCAAATCGAGCGATTGAACATCCTTGAGCTTTCTTTGAATCTGTCTGGTTCGAACGCCGACCAATTTATCCAATTCGCTCGACACCGCGGTCAGCTTTTTCTGTGTAAGACTCAGCACATTTTCAAAAGTGTCGAACTCCGCTTTGACCGCTCCGAGTATTTCCCAAACTTCCGACGAGCGTTTTTGAATCGCCAATGTCTGAAAGCCCATCTGCAAACTGTTGAGCAATGCCGCCATCGTGGTCGGGCCGGCAATCGTCACACGATACTTGCGCTGAATTTCTTCAAAAAGTCCCAAGCGAATCACTTCCGAATACAATCCTTCAAACGGCAAAAACATCACCGCAAATTCCGTCGTGTTCGGCACATCGATATACTTGTCCGAAATATCTTTCGCAAAAAGTTTGATTCTCGTTGCCAGCTCCTGCTTTGCTTTTTGAATCTCGCCGCCGTCATTCGTGTCATATGCATCGAGCAATTTGTTGTAGGCATCCGCCGGAAATTTCGCATCGATGGGAAGATACACCACCTTGTCCGATGCCGGCATCTTGACCGCAAATTCAACAAAGCTTTGACTTCCCTTCTTGGTCGCTACATTGGCATCGTATTGCTCCGGTGACAAAATCTCCGACAAAATCGCACCCAATTGTAATTCGCCGAGCATTCCTCTGGTTTTGACATTGGACATAATTTTTTTGAGGTCGCCCACACCCACCGCCAAATTCTGCATCTCGCCCAAACCTTTATAAACTTGCTCCAAACGGTCATTGACGATTTTGAAAGAATCGCTGATTCTCGACTCCAGCGTAGCTTGCAATCGCTTATCCACCATCTCACGCATCTGCTCCAACTTTTGATTGTTGTCGAGCTGAATCGCATTCAAACGATTTTCCATCAAGGCGCGTACATTTTCCATTCGCTTTTCATTTTCAAGCGCTTCACCCTGCAAAACCATATTTTGCGAATCGACCGCCTGCTTGATACTGTTGGTGGTTTCCACACGCATCAAACTGAATTCATTGCGCATGCCCTGCTGCAATTTATCGATATCCTGACGCAAGTCGGCGGAGTTGCCCCTTATCAGCAAGAACAAAATTCCGACAGCGATGAGAAGTAATAAAATTAGTATGATGATTTCCATAGCGCTCCTTCCGGTTAATAAAACTCCGTTTCCTTTCAAAATAGTATCACAGAATGCTTATGAAATCAATAAAGGCAAAACTGTCACGACTTCCAAAACCGAGAATTTCATACTGAAATAACACTATAACAAAAACAGCGATTTTTATGTAGCTGCCCTTCAAAACTTTCTACACAAAATCGCTGTATTTTAATTTCAATTTATTTCAAAAGAACGATTCAGACAAAGAGTTATCCTTTGTGCGCTCGAAATCAGTGCCGCCAAAAGCACAAACAGAAATATCGGAATTTGAAAAACAATCATCTTTTCCTTTCCGAAAACGAATTGAAATCCAATCGCTATAATCGGCAAAAAATAAAAACATATCGCCGCACAGCGACCGATCCAATCGAATACAAAATAGCCTTCCCCGCTCGGAGCGCTTTTACGCTTCAACAAGCGGGATGTTAAAATAAATTCGACGGTTTTCGCAAAAATTATCCCAATCATCCATATCGGAAAAATATCCTTTTGATAGAGTGCCAAGCTCGTAGCGAAAATGAAAAAGAAATCCATCGCAACATCCAGTACGCTGCCCGCCCGACTTTCGACATGCCATCTTCTCGCCAAACGCCCGTCACAAAAATCCGACAGAATGACGGCGACAAAGATTAGCAGGAAATGAGCAAGTGAGCGGCTATTTTTCTGCAACAATTCGATAAAGCGAATCGTGAGAAAAAATCTCGACAGGGTCAAGGCGTTCACCGTCAAAAATTTTATTCTTCTCTTGTAAGGCGCAAGCGTTCTCTTTGCTGTTTCTCTACTCATAAAATCTCCAATTAACATTTCATCATTTTTTCCAAAAGGCTCGACTCGTTTTCCGCAACAATCAATTCTTTGTTCCTTCGAACAAACACTTCGGAATTATCCTTTCGGTTGTTTTGACAATGCCCGACGCAGCCGACCTTTACAAAATAACCGTTTTGTTCTGCAAAATGATTTATCGATTCGATGTTCACGCCGGAACATTTTCGGCACACGCGAATAATCGGTTTCGACTTTGCTCCGACTTTTCCGATAAGCCAGAGCGTCATCGTGAAAATGACGACCCAAGACATCAGCAGAAGCATCCAATTCATTTGCACAATGTAGCAGTACCACGCGATTAAAACTGCGCCAAAGACAATCAAAATCTTTTTCAGCAAAAAATTGTTCTTTCCGATAATATAGAGTCCTAAAGCGGCACCGAGCATTCCGCCGATGAAAAAACTCATAAAATCGATATTTCCCCAATCGAACGGATATCGCTGCGCTCCATAAATTATTGTCAAAATCGAAATCAAAATAATACATCCTCCAAACAGCATCGCATTCTTTTCAGTTTTCATAACAACCTCCGTTTTTGAATTTCGCTCAAGAATGAATATTTTTGGTTATTCATTCTGGGAGCGGTAAAATAAAAAGGAATTACTTTCCCTTTTTATTACTCAATATCCCTTGGATAAAATATTTCAGCAGCACTCTGAGCGTTTGCGTTTTCTCCGCGAAATCTTCTGCGCCCACATTGCAGTCGATGTAATAAATCAACTGATACACTTTAATAATTTCAGCGATTTCCGCTTTGTCAAAACCAGCATTCTTCAAATATTTTTGAATGTAGAGCAATATCATCTGATGAAATGAATTATTGTTCTTCCCGTCTTCCGATACATAGTATTGATGCAATTTGCCGCTGATTTTCGGATTATCCCATTCTAATAAAATTTTATTATCCAGCATGTTGAGCATCAGTTGCTCAAACAATTCCTCCATCACCTGAAGCGGCTCGGCATCCCAATCCACCGCTTGCGTAACCTTGTGACGCACGCGCTCATTCTCTTGGATATAGACCTGCAAAAAAATTTCCTCTTTGGATTCATAATATTTGTAGAACGAGCCGACCGAAATTTTGGCGCGCTTGGATATTTCCGCGATATTCGTTTCTTTGTAGCCTTTTTCGATAAACACTTCGTAAGCGGCATCATCCAGTATGATTTTTTTTTCGTCCATTGCATCACCTCTTGTGAATGAATTTTTTATTTTGTTCATTCTCATCTTATCAGAAAGAATTTTTTATGTCAATCGTTTTTTGTTTTTCTCCTCGAAAATCTGCTTTTATTTTTTCAAAACGCCCACAAATTCTTCCGCATTTTTTACTTATCGAGTGATTATGTGTTATAATTATAAAAAAATTGTTTGGAGAAGACCATGTCACGAATTGCAATCATATCCGATATCCACAGCAATGTGCCCGCCATGAATGCGGTGCTCCGAGATATTGAAAAAAAGAATATTGACTACATCTATTGTCTCGGGGATATGATCGGCAAAGGTCCTTCGCCCGCCGAAGTGATTGAGCTTTGCAAAGACTATTGCGACATAACCATTCTCGGCAACTGGGAAGATTTCTTGCTTCAAAATGATATTGACGAAGACCCCATCGCCTACTATCGACAGAATATCCCCTATCATCAACTGGATTATCTGAATTCGTTGGGCTATCTGATTGAATTTTATCTGAGCGGGCGATTGGTGCGACTTTTTCACGCCCATTCCAACAATATCTATCGTCGAGTCTATGACAACAGCAATCTGGAAATTCATTGCGAAATGTTTGAGCCGCCCGTCGAGTTCAACACCGGATTTGAGCAAGACTCCGACATTGCTTTTTACGGCGATGTCCATTATTCTTTTCAAATAAATTATAATGAAGATTTTTATGCCGCATATTTTCAACGCTTGCAAAAGGAAAAAGAGATTTCCTACACACAATTTTTGGAGCAATATGCCAAACAAATCGAGCGCATGAAAAACAAAAAGCTCATCAATGTCGGCAGCGTCGGTCAACCTTTTGACGGAGTGCTTGCGACCTATGCGATTTTGGAAGGAAAATTACATTCAAAAGAAAAAAGCGATTATCAAATCGAGATTGTAAAAATCCCTTACAACAATCAGGAAGCGGCTCGTATCGCGCTTGCATCCACGATGTATGACAAAAAAGAATACGCCCGCGAAATTCTGACCGGAATTTTCCGCGGTTTTGAATAACAACGATGTTCCGCTCGGTTTCAGCAAACCGAAATTTTCAAAGTCGGAACTGCATTACAGGAGAACAAATGAACAATTCACCCCTTATTATCGGTGTCGCCGGCGGCTCGGGCTCCGGCAAAACCACTTTGGCAAAAAATCTGAATCTTGCGATTCCCAATTCCGTCATCTTGTCGCATGACTTCTATTATAAAGACAATCGCGACATTCCTTTTGAAGAACGACTGACGATGAATTACGACCATCCCAACGCCTTTGACACTCAGCGAATGGTCGAGGATTTGAAAAAACTCAAAAACAACGAAGCCATCGAGCGCCCGGAATACTCTTTCATCACCTATACGCGCTTGGACGAAACCGTACGCATCGAGCCGGCGCCCGTCATCATCGTCGAAGGGCTGCTTATTTTTGACAGCCCGGAATTGTTGGAGCTGATGGATATCAAAATTTTTGTCGAATCCGATGCCGATATTCGATTCATCCGCCGCATGATGCGCGATGTGAAAAAAAGAGGTCGAACCGTCGATTCCGTCGTGGAGCAATATCTTTCGACCGTCAAGCCGATGTTCGACCAATTTATCGAGCCGACCAAACGCTATGCCGACATCATCGTTCCCAGAGGCGGAAAAAATGAAGTCGCATTGAGCATGATTCTTGCACGAATCCGCTCGACCATCAACAAACAACAGGAATAAGAATAGAAGGGGCTGTTGCAAAATAGCCCCTAAAAAAAATGGCAAACTCATAAGAGCAAGC
>JAUNKE010000005.1 GCA_030532905.1 Peptostreptococcaceae bacterium | reverse complement strand
GGGGGACGAACCCTTATTTAAGTGCGTCTCAAAATCCACTTTATTTTTCACTCTTTTTTCTCCTCTATTCTCATAAACTTTAGTTGTTATCATTTATATCACTCTCAGATAACCTATAATTTGCTTAATGCAAAGCAAATCCGCATCATATTCTGTTTTTCTAACTTATTATTATATTCTTCACCACTTTCAATGTTAATGATATGATTTTGTTCGTTGAATTTTGGAATTCAAATATTCATTTTGAATATTACATTGCGACTTCATTTGTTTTAGAACTTAGGATTTCAAATTCTGATTTTTAATCGGTGTTGGGATTTCTATTTTTGAATTTTTGTTTTTTAATCAGCATTGCGATTCCAAATATTGCATTCCTGATTTGAAATCCATGTTAATTTCTGCATCTTTATTCCGGCTTCAAACCTGATTTTCTTTCCGTTCTCGATTGCTATCGAACGAAGCATCTTTGGATTTTGAACATCAGCATGCCGAAGAATACATTAACTAAAGCGGTCGGTAATACAATTCCGACGACCAAGCTCAAAAACGGAGCGGGCAGACCGGCGATGGCAAAGGCGCTGCCGAGAAAAACCATGCCGCTTATAATCGTACCGACAAAGGTGATGGCTCCAAAAACAAAAATCTGCTGTAAAGATGAAAATTTCGGCATCAACATCAACAGAAAATAAACCGCAACTGCCGAAATCGTCTTGTCAAAAAGTGACGGAATTTGACCGGCGGGGAAATTAGTCGTCAAAGCCGAAATGATGCCCGCAACGATACCTGCGGTCAGTACATTCTTAAAATTACCGCTCGATGCGACGGCGACAAACAGACAGGCGAGCAGAAAATCCGGCTTGATTCCGAAGAAAAGCGGCGGCACAATCGAATGGAGCACAAAACCGATTGCAATCAACACACCCGAAAGAGCCAGCGACTTCGTGCTGAAATCGGAATTACTTTTGGAAACCTTATAAACATTTTCCGAACCAACTAAATTTTTCATAACAACCTCCTTAATCGTAACGATAAACAAAACTTTCCTTCCATACGCCGATAACAAAATAAAATTTTTTTCCGACAAAATTGCAGAGCGACAGGAAAGTTCGATTTTCCACACCGAGTCGAGTACGCAGCGAGCAGCAAAACCTTTTAACTCAAAACAGAACAAAAAAGTTTATAAAATAAAAAAGCGAGCATCATCCCGTTCAGGAACGATTACTCGCGGTGCCATCCTAATTCAATCGAAACAAAAATAACTGCAAAAGCAGTTAATATCTGAAAGATTCTCTCTTCAGGTACTAACATACCCTACCCCTATAAGGTGAGGAACACCTGCTCGGCTACTTACTTCACCAAACAATCTCACGAACCCATTCACATAAACTCCACTGCCAACTTACACCAACCGTTGACTCTCTGAAAGCTTCATTTACCCTACTTGCTTTCGCTCTACGACAAATATTTTTTACAATCATAAACCCGAAACCGAAAAATGTCAAGAGTTTTTACGAAATTTTGATAAAAATTCCATCCGAAATCCGAATTGCTCGTTAATTGACATGAGATTTTCAGAAATATATAATGTTCAAAAGAACATTCGGACACGCGGACGAATTTAGAGAAAAAATTTTGAGCAAAAGAAGCGAAATAAAAACGATAACAAAATTCGAGCTATGAACCGGTAAAATTCGGAGCAAACTCGAGCAATAATTTCAAATTCGAGATGGATTGGAGATAATATGAAGTACATTGTAGCATTGGATCAGGGAACGACCAGCTCACGCGCAGTTATTTTTGACAAAGAGCAAAATATCATCGCGATGAGCCAAAAAGAATTTACACAGATATATCCCAAAGAAGGCTGGGTCGAGCATGACCCGATGGAAATTTGGGCAACCCAATATTCCGTTTTGCACGAAGCGATGGCAAAAAGCAATATCGAGCCCAAAGACATCGCCGGCATCGGCATCACGAACCAGCGCGAGACCACGATTGTGTGGGACAAAAATACCGGCGAGCCGATATACAATGCAATTGTGTGGCAATGTCGAAGAACCGCCAAATTTTGCGACGAGCTTCGAAAAATTGACGGCTTCGAAGAATATATCCGTCATAATACGGGGCTTCGTTTGGACGCCTACTTTTCCGCGACCAAATTAGCTTGGATACTCGAGCATGTCGAAGGAGCACGAGAAAAAGCCGAGCGCGGCGAATTGTTATTTGGAACGGTCGATAGTTGGCTCGTATGGAAATTGACCGGCGGAAAAGCACATATCACCGACTACACCAACGCGTCCCGAACCATGCTCTTTAATATACGAAATCTGACTTGGGATGACAAAATCCTCTACACATTAAAAATTCCGAAATCCATGCTGCCCCTCGTCAAAAATTCCTCCGAAATCTACGGCAGTTTGCAATTCGAAGGAGGAGCCGAAATTCCGATTGCGGGAATAGCCGGCGACCAGCAAGCTGCGCTTTTCGGACAAGCCTGCTTTGAAAAAGGCGAAGTCAAAAACACCTACGGAACCGGCTGCTTCATGCTGATGAACACCGGCAAAGAAATCGTATCGAGTCACAACGGATTGCTTACGACTATTGCGATCGGAATCAATCAGGAAGTCGAATATGCTTTGGAAGGCTCCGTTTTTGTCGCAGGCGCAACGGTGCAATGGATTCGAGACGAGCTCAAAATCGTGCACGATTCCAAAGACACCGAATACTTTGCGCAATCCGTCGAAAATTCCGGCGGTGTTTACTTTGTTCCCGCTTTTGTCGGACTCGGTGCGCCCTACTGGGATATGTATGCTCGAGGAGCGATTGTCGGATTGACCAGAGGAACGAACCGCAACCACATCATACGCGCGTCGCTCGAAGCCATCGCCTACCAAACCAAAGATGTACTCGAAGCGATGCAGGAAGATACCGGCATTCAAATTCAGTCTCTCAAAGTCGATGGCGGCGCATCTCAAAACAACTTTCTGATGCAATTTCAATCCGACTTGCTTCAGACAGAAGTGACCAGACCGACCGTCAGCGAATCCACCGCATTGGGCGCAGCATTTTTGGCAGGATTGGCGAGCGGATTTTGGGAAAATAAAGAAGAAATCAAAACCAAATATCAAACGCAAAAAGAATTTTCACCACAACGCTCCGCAAGCGAGATGGAAAAATTGTATAAAGGTTGGCGAAAGGCTGTAACCAAAGCGATGGACTGGGAAGAAGAATAGAGAGAAAAAATACGAAAAATGACTTCAAATTCATCTCGAATATGATATAATAATGTGTAGAAAAAAGGTAACAAAATGTTAAACAGTTTTAATTTTAATGTAACAAAACTGTAATATTGGGTCGATATAATGAGTTTATCAAAAGGGAAATCTGGGAAAGGAGGAGAAAATGAAAAAGCGTAGCGTTTTATTTGTATTTTTAATTGCAATCATAATATCTACAACAATGAACGGCTTTGCGAATCCGAAAAAGGAAGATTCAAAAAAGGATGAAGCGAAGTCTATTTCCGTTAAAGATGTTGAAGACATCGCGGAAACCATCAATGTTGAAAAAGGATTTATCAATAAACCGAAAGACTTTACATTAAATACCGTAAATGATGCTCTTGTAGTATCGGGCAAAGGAAGAGAAAATGACCGAGTCACCATCACTTTGTATAAAAGAGACGGCGATTCCTATGTTCAAATGGGCAAGAGCGTGGAGCTGAAGATTGGACCTTTGGGCGTATTTACAAAAGAATTGTCGCTCAAAGACACTTCACAAAAATCGCCGAAAGAAGCAGTTGTTTCAAAAGATACTTTTATTGTTTTGGAGCTGAAGCGTGGAGAATCGACCACTTGGGATTATCGGTTGGTTCGCTTTTCAGATGACAAGGAGGTCAAAAAATCTTTAGAAGCAAGCAAACTGACTCCGGCAAAAACAAAATAGCAAGGAGCAATTATGAATAAGGGACGGATTCAAAATATCTTGATATTTTTATTGGTATCCAGTTCTCTCATACTGCTATCCATTCGATTTGAGCTGTTCGTATCAACGGATACATCCACGGTCACAACCCTGGATAATAAATCGGTACTTCGATATTCCGTAAGACCCAACTCCATTATATTGCGATTGGGCACCGGCAACTCGACCAAGATTTTGGACAAAGGCGGATTTTACTATGCCGATGTCGCACGAGTTTTGGAAGAGGCGATTCAACAAAAGACCGCGATTGTTCCGCTGCATGAAGCGGAATATCGGGAGCAAAAGAAGTCCCGAAGCATACAGCTTAATTTTGAACCTGCAATTGACCAAAGACTCCTGTACGGGAGTCTTTTTTTGGAGGACGGCAGCATCGGAGAGTTTAAGGATATCTATGAGATACTCATACCGCAAACCTACGATACATCCATCTACATTAAGACCAATGACAATCGAAATTATCGAATTGAAAATCCGCAAATCAATACTTTACCCAACTTCGACAGTTTGGTTAATTTAGGTTACACAAAATATTATTCACTCAGTGATAGATTTCCGGAGCTGACGATAAGCGATGTGCCGATTTCGGACGAAGCCCATCTGCCTTCGTATGTGACGACAAGTATGTTCAACGAAAACAATACCGACAACGCCATCCGCGCGGTGCTCGGTTCCAAATATGATGTCGCCAACAAAATTTCCGAGATAGACGGCTCCACCATCGTCACCTACGACTTCGGACGCGAAATCATCAAAATCTCACCCGAGGGAAAAGTCTTTTATTACAACAAAGATGCGGAATCCGGAAAAAAACGAACATCCAAATCCGATGCCATGAGCATTGCGATGCAATTTGTCGATGCACTTTCGGTCGATGAAGCCAGCTATGTTGTCGAAAAGGTCAGCGAATACAAATCCGACCACCATACCGGATACGAAGTCAGCGTCACCAGACGAATCGACGGGATACGCGTTTCACTCAAAGATGACAAAGCTTTCATAAAAGTCGTCGTCATCAATAATCGAGTCTATTCGCTCGAAGGAATCTTCCGCACCCCGACCATTCCGGTGGATAACAGTCTGTCCTTCGGCGAGAATGCCATCGTGTTGATTTTGGAAAATAATTTGGACTACATCAAACAAAAAGAGCCGTTCAAAAGCACTTCCGAGCTGTTTGACAAAATCCATTCCGTTGAATATGCCTACACCTACTCAAAAGATTATAACTACATCGCTTGCTATCGAATGGTTATCGGCAAAACGACATTCTTCTTCAAAATCGAAGATGCGGAGGTGATTCTCTAATGGATTGGTACAAAGCAAAAAAATATATTATCATCATGCTCGCCGCGATGAACATCATTTTGTTAATCAGCATCTTTGCGCACAACAACAATGTATCCATCGATAATCCGTATTTTTCGAGAGATTCGCTCCGAGATTTTGATAATATTTTACAAAAAGAAGGCATCGAATTGGCGACCGAATTGCCGCGCAACATATACAATGTAGGCGTTATCAATGTCGAGTATGAAGACATCAATCAGGAATCACATCCCAAGCTTTTTGAGGATTTTCCCGAAACCAAAATACTTGAAAACAACAAAAAAATTGAACTGCAAATCAAGCAGCAAAAAATACCGATGCTCAACGGAAAAAAATTTAATATCAGCGATGCCGACAATCGAAAAAAATTCGCCGAAGAATTTTTGGCAATCTACTTTGCCGGCCATGGCTACAATCTTAAATTCAAAAATCAAGACAGCCTATTGATTTATAATCCGGTAATCGACAATCGAATCTTCGAGGACAGCTATGTGGAATTCGTATTTGACGAAGGCTCGGTGACTATCTCCGCAATCGCGATACATCCGCGCCAAAATGTCGAAAACGGAAAAAGAAGCACCACATCCGTCGAAGGAGTGCTCAACGCCCTACCAAGCCTCAGCGAAGGAGACAAAATCATCGCCATCGACTTCATTTACTATTTCGATTTGTCCGATGAAGAATTATACAAAGTAAAAAACGCGCGAGCCTTTCCGCATTGGCGCATCATCACCGACACCGGCAAAGTGGTTTATGTATCCGCTTTCAAATATTAAGGAGTTGTATGAAAAACAATTTGCAGAAACATACCCTAGTGATTCAGGATATCTCATCGATTGGACGAATTTCCATGACCGTCGCGTTGCCGATTTTGGCAAGCGTCGGCATCAATGTATCTTGCCTGCCGACCGCCCTACTCTCGACGCACCCCGCCGAATTTGAAGGCTTTCGATTTTGGGATTTGAGCGAGCAGATGCACGGCACCATCGAGCATTGGCAAAGTCTGCCCGTCCGATTCGACGCGATTCAGACCGGCTATCTCGGATCGCCCGAGCAAATACAAATTATTTTGTCCGCACTCGAATTGGCAAAAGAAGAAGCACTCATCATCGTCGATCCCGCGATGGCGGATCATGGCAAACTGTACTCCGGATTCGGCGAGACGATGGTCGAAGCTATGCGCCGATTGTGCAATCGAGCCGGTGTCATCCTGCCCAATCTGACCGAAGCGGTTCTGCTCTTGGGCGAAGAATATCGGAATCGATACGATGACAAAGAATACATCGCCGACATCATTCATCGTCTCTATGAAAAAATCGGCAAAAAATCCATCGTGCTCACCGGAGTCAGCAGCAAAGCGGGCTATTACGGAGCCGCGAGTTTTGACGGAAAAAATTTGGACTACTTTGAGCGGGAAAAAATTGACGACCATTACTACGGAACCGGCGATATTTTTACAAGCGTGTTGACGGGAAGCCTGCTCAGCGGAAAAAATTTGCAACACAGCACCGACATTGCGACCGAATTTACACAAAAGACGATTCAGATGACCAAAGAGCTCAATCTGCCGCGACGATTCGGCACCTGCTTTGAGAAAAATATTCCATGGCTCATTCAAAGATTGGGCAAATTTGACGAAATCAAATAACAAAAAACAAATCACAAAAAGCAAATGGATGTCAAAAAATCCAATCCGATTTTGCAAATTCGAAATCCAAATCGCTTTTTCGTTTTCAAATCAAACTCATAAACAAAAAATGGCTACTCTTACGAATATGCCATTTTTTAAGGGCTGATGCAGAACAAAACCCATTCTGCAACAGCCCTTTTTACTGTCAAAATTCAAATTCCCCTACTCCACTTTTTCAGGGTCATAATTTATCATCGTCGTCTTCTCCACCGGCATCGGTTTTCCATCCTTCAAACTGAGGCTTGGTGAAAATTCCAAACTCTCTCCGCCATATTCCAACACGACCTTTGTATCCGGACGAATATCGCTGCGATTCGCTTTTACAATCAACGATTTTTCACCGGCGACAAGCTGATGCTTAATCACATTCTCCGCACCCGAAGTATCCAATTCATACAGATTGACCTTGCTGCCGTAATATTTCGGAATGAGAATATAAAGCTCCTCGCCGTCATCAAGCATCTTGTATCGGTAATCCTCCGTTATCATTTTCTTTTTCAAGAAACGAACCGCTGCGGTATGCAAATCATCATTGTCCAAATCGTCATCATCATCCAAATCACCGAAATGAGCATACGCGGCAAGCACATCCGCATTCGGATCCGTTGCATTGGCGCTGAAATCCAAAGTAAGAATCCCCTTCTCATCCTTCGCCGGAACAATCATCGGGCGCTCTCCTTTGTGATGAACGAAAAGCTTGTCCTCCAAAACCAAATCCCCGTCCTTAACGGAATAAAGGTTCAGTGCAAAATACATATCTCTTTTGCCGTCCTCACCGAGAATATTGTAAAACTCGGAATCCACCTCGCTGATATATTGGTCAATCGACTTGTCCAAACGATAGCCGTTCTCCTTCTTGCCCGCAAATTCAATCATCGCATTTTTGTCCAAAGAATCCAAACCGCGCGCCATTTTCAAATCCGAATACGGCAGTCCCGTACTCGTCATCACATCCGTATCAAGCTTCCAGGAATCGCCCGCTCGCTCAAAAGCCACCTTGCCCGGCAACTTTTCATCCGGCTTGTCCTCCGTTGCGACATCCATCGTCATGACCAATCTGTCCTTCGACTCAAAATCCACCTTCGCCGTCGAAGTATCCCAAACCGGTTTCATCGGATTTTGCACACTCTTGTTGATATAATAAAGATTTTCTCTCGCTTCAATAAAAATCGGCTTGTCCGTATAAATCAAAGAAGTGTATTCGCTTGCGACCTCTTGGCTGAAAACCGAATGAATGTATGAATCCAAATCCTGAATATTCTTCATTCCGTCGATGGACGCCAAATAATAAGTGTCCGAATCATCCTCATCCGGAATAAAAGCCTCGCTCGTTTCATCCACTTCAAAATTACCCAGATACATAATCCCATACACTTTTTCAGCCTGCGCAACGAGATCCTTCGCCAAATTTTTTGCATCCTCATCACTCATTTTTGTCACAGGCTTTTGATTGTCACCCTGTGGATCCGGCTTCTGCGGTTCTTCGCTCGGCGTGCATCCGATAAGCAGGATTGCTGACAAAATCAATAAAATTAAAAGACATTTCTTCTTCATAAAAACCTCCTTTTGCCTTAAACCCATCATAACAAAACAAAGATGAAAAAAGTAAAATTATCTATAATTTTATAGTAACACAAATCCGCAATCAAAGAAAGGACAAAACGGTTACAATACTTTTGAAGTCGTTTACTTATTTCAAAAATGTGGTATGATAAAAAGGATAATCATCGTTTGGTAGGAGGAGAATATGAAAAAATATACAAAATGGATATTGTTTCTAATCGGAATTTTGCTCATCACCGGTTGCAAGCCGAATACTCCCGATGAAAAATCAACAACCAATCCACCGGAACAAGAAACAACCGACTCGGTGCAAAAAGAATTCAAGCCGATGGACGAGCGGGAAATCAAAACATTGATTCAAGATAGGCTTTTGAAAGCGGAACGAGTGACAAAAATTTTTTGGGCGGACGGACTTGGAATCGATAAGAGCCAATCAATCGATTTAAAAATAGGAGAGTATCCGCAGACTTATCATCTTGTAAAAGACGAAGAAGTAAAAACCGTTTCGGACATAGAGAAAATGTTGGAGGAAACTTTCACACAACGAATGATTTCCCAAAACTACAGAGCGACCGTCGCCGGTAACTTCGCAAGATTTGCAGAAAAAGATGGAAAGTTATACACTCATATTTTAGAGGGCTTAGATCCACCGCGAGCATTTTATTTGAAATGGGATATGGAAAATTTAGAGGTCGGCTATCAAAGTGAAGATCGAATCGTTGTTTATGCAAAAGCCACCAGCGCTTCTTTTACACAGGAAGGGAAAATCGTGCTTCATTATGAGAACGGACAATGGCTGCTCGATACCGATTCTTACTTGGAATCCGGCATTCCTTTTGATGCAACCTATGAATTGGAAGAGTCGGATTATGTTGAAGAACCGAAAGATTTTAGAAAAACATTGGTGGACTATGCCGGTCAGGAGAAGAACGGCTACCGACTCCCAAAACCGATTAGCGAATATGTAACGGAAATAGACGAATATCCATATTTCATACGAGATTTCAATTTAAATTTTCATCAATACTATGGGATAAATATCTATTCTTTGGAAAATCATACACTCAAACTGCAAGACAAGATGTTTCTCCCAAAGGAAGGAGAAAAAACAAATACGACGGTACTTCCTTTATCGGACAAAAACGGGATATTGCAGCTAAACTATGCACAGGTGGAGAAGGAAGAAAAAGAAGATACCATTGCCGGCCATGTGACCTATGGAGCTATGGACGAGCAAATGTATTACAATCTGCAAAGTAATTTTTGGGAAACTTCGACACGAGACTGACAACTATACACCATTTTTCCGAGTCGAAAAGGAGCGATGATCATCCTACCGAAATACTATGGCACCACCGTCACATTGAGCAAGAACGGAAAAATATCTTACCAAGTGAGAGATGATAGCGTATTGATTGGTAAAAGTGATGAATTTGACACCGTCACCATACAATATCAAGATAAAAAAATAAGCTTTAAGCCGACATTTGATGCGAACAGCGACATCGACGGATTGAGTAAAATCAACTACAATTATCCGGAGGAATTAGGCTAAGACAGGAGAAAATATGAAAAAATATGATATGATTGTAATCGGCACCGGAGCCGGAAATATTATTTTGGAAGCCGCTTTGGAGCAAGGATTGTCCTGCGCCCAAATCGAGCGAGGAAAATTCGGCGGAACCTGCCTGACGAGAGGATGTATTCCGACCAAAGTCATGGCGACCTTTGCCGACAAAATTTTAGAAATCAAAGAAGCCTCCGAGCTCGGCATCCATTGTGAAAACATCACGACCGATTGGAGCAAAATGTCCCGACGCGTGTGGGAAAAAATCGACGAGAGCAAAGAACTCGAAAGCTTTTACAAAGAGCAGAAAAACCTTGATGTCTATCAGGGAACAGGATATTTCGTCAGTGACAAAGTTATCGAAGTCGCGCTGAACAATGGAGAAATCAGCGAGCAAATCACCGCCGACAAAATTTTCATCGGCGTCGGAGGAAGAACCAATGTACCTCACATCGAAGGATTGGAAGAAGTCGGCTATATCACATCCGAAAGCTTGTTCGGCGACAGCTTCCCGCAGCAGCCGTACCAAAGCCTGATTATCATAGGCGGCGGCGCCATCGGCACCGAATTTGCCCATGTATTCAATGCCGTCGGCACAAAAGTCAGCATGGTGCAACGCAATGTGCGATTGTTGCCGAAAGAAGATGAAGAAATTTCCGCTGTCATTATGGACAGATACAAAGAGCGAGGCATCGATTTGTATTTGAACACCGATACGATATTAGTCAAAAAACATGGCAACAAAAAAATGCTCAAGGTACGCAACAAAGCGACCGGCGAAGAAAAAAACATCGTCGCCGACGAAATTTTGGTTGCACCGGGAATCGTCAGCAACACCGATTTACTCATAATCGAAAATACAAATATTCTCATCGATGAAAGAGGTTGGATAAAGACCAACGAGTTTTTGGAAACCTCCGTCGATGGGGTATGGGCATTCGGCGATGTCAACGGCAGACAGCAATTCCGACACAAAGCCAACTATGAAGCCGACATCATCGCCCACAATTGTTTTATGAACAAAAAGCCGCAGGAATACCGCTGGGCGAGATACGATTTGGTGCCGGCGGTGACTTTCAGCTTTCCGCAAGTGGCACATGTCGGCATGAGCGAGCAAGCCGCTTTGGAAAAAGGATACGAAATCGAAGTCGGCAAGCATTTCTATAACCAAACCGCCAAAGGATTCGCTCTTGGCTACGGTGGAGATGACAACGAATTTGCCAAAGTCATCATCGATAAAAAAACAAAAAAACTGCTCGGATTCCACGCCATCGGACATGAATCCGCGATGCTGATTCAGCCATATCTCAATCTGATGAACGCCGGCGAAACGCAGTTAAAGCCAATCAATGAAGAAATCGCATCGCCAACTACCAAAGAACTTCGTGCACAAGGATTGGTTCGAGCGATGGATCCGAATCTGCTTACGACCATTCGCGAAACGATGGTACCGCATCCGGCATTGTCCGAAGTCGGCATTTGGACTTACTACTACATCAAGTAGCAAGTGATTTAATTTGCAAAGAGAATTGAAAAGAAGAACGAAAACAGAATGGAGAAACAATGACTGACATCACAAAAAACCGATGGAACCTGCCACAAATACTGCGCATCCTCGTACTCATTGTTGTCCTGCCGCTGACTTATAATTGGTTACAACAATTTTTTTACTCGACCGCGTACCTTTTCGGAGAGCAGGTTTTGGGTTACGATTACGAAACCATGGACACGCTGTACGGCAACAATACCTACTTCGCCGATGCGATGTTCTGTATTTTTGCGAGCATCATCTATCTGCCATGGTACATCCGCGTTCGACACAAAGAAAGATTGTTGATGATAGAGCCGCACCAAAAGAAATGCGACATCAAAACCATCATCAAAACGGTCATCATCACATTCGGAATCGGAGGAATTTCTTATATTTGGCTGTCGGCTGTCGATTTTGTGACCGCCATATTGGAAACGACCGGTGGCGAAGATGTGATTGGACTGGGCGAAAGTTTGGAAGAATTTGCGACCGCCTTTGCCCCCGTGGACTCCGAAGCATATATTTGGGTATTCCTGTCCGTCGTCTTTCTGGGGCCTTTGGTGGAAGAACTGATATTTCGCGGCATCCAATACTACTATGCCGAAAGAATACGACGAGGCTGGTTCGCCGTTCTTGTAACCGCCATCAGTTTCGGGATTTGGCATGGCAACTTTGTGCAAGGCGTCTATACCGCACTGATGGGAATTGCCATCGCCATCGTATATCGACATACGAGAAGCATCCTCATTCCGCTTCTCATGCACATCATCAACAATTTTATGGCGGCGCTCCCGCCCGCACTTGATTTGGACATCGTCTATCATGCCTACGATACGATTTGCCTGATAATGATTCTGCCGACAATTTATTTGCTGGTAAGAATGGCGATTTCGGATAACCGAAAAGAAAAAGAAATTCGCAAAAAAGAATTCGAATTGATGCAAAAAGCGTATCGCGAATCCCTGATGAACGAGATGCAAATCAATATCAGTAATACGGAAGAAATACATTCCCTTGCGGGAACACAAAACGAACCGGAGAATGTGATAAATGAAACGGTGAATACCACAGACGAATAAAATACGAAAGACTAAAACAAAAAAGCTCCGGCTGCATTAGCAATCGGAGCTTTCAAATTTTTTACTTCAAAAACGGAAGCGCTGCTTCTGTCACGGCTTGCGTTATACTCGCCTTCCACCATTGTTTTCTTCATTCCGGAATCCGTGTAGATGGTAACCTCAATATTGTATCCGGAGTGATCTTTCAAGATACCTTTGAGCATATCTTTTACAGCACCTGAAACGAAATCAGCATAATCCTCTTCAAGTTGCTCGCTGAGTCTTCTGTCTTTTACGCGATCATTCCAATCTGTAATTTCTTCCTGAGACAATTTGTCATAAGGATAAAGAGTCAAAGAGATGGAACGAGAACCTACATTGGCAGTACCATCAAAACGCTGGTTTCTGCTGAATCTTGATTCTGCTCGGATAAATCGAATTTCTTTTTCGATTTCTTTTTCATAGTCACGCTTCTCAGAGGAAGTCAAATTACTTAGCGACTTGGAGCCGTCATTCTTTTTATCGTTCTTCTTATCATCTTTCTTGTCGGAAGAACCTTTCAATCTTTCAATCTCCGCTTTCAATTGATTGTTTTCATATTGCAAACGGGAAATTTCAGAAGTTTGCGATTGAACTTGCGCTTGCAATTGAGCAAGATTTCCACCGATTGCACCGCCACCGGAAGAATTTACACTTACCGTCTTAGTTGCTTTGTCATAAGCAGCCGTTGCGATACCCATTTGGTTAAGAGCCGCAATTGAAACATAAGTTCTGCCGTCCTGAGTGATGAAAGGTCTCATCGAAGCATCCGATACGGTAAAGTTTGAACCGTTCACACGCAATGTTACGCCATAAGACGCAACCAAGTTTTTCTTATTCGGAGCAGCTACGGCGAAAGATGAAACCACCATCAACGAAGCCAATGCTCCTGCCATTAATTTCTTATTAAATTTCATAAAACCTCCTAATATTTAAGGTAAAAACCTTTATTCTAGGAACATTGTAACACAAAAAATGCAAATAATTATTACAAAAAGATTAAAAAAAGGTAACATCTTATAGAAAAAGCTACACAAAAACGCAATATGCGATATAATGGTAGAGAACAAATCTATTTTCATAGGTTAAATTTTGAAGGAGGAAAACAAATGAAAATTATTAAAAAACAATTTTCACTTCTATTGGCAATGCTGATGATTATTTCACTCGTGCCAATTTCAGCATCTGCGGACCAAGTAGTGCCGGAGCTGAGTGTAATCGGCTCAATACCGACATTTACTACAGCAGATAAAGAGAAAGAGGTAAAATTAAAAATTGATTTAGGAAAGAATCTTGACCTAAAAGAAGGACGAGTTATTTTTGAGCTGGAAAATGCAAAACTCGCAACAGCGGTAAATGCAGCTTCAGCAGAAATTTATCAGGGAAAGACAACAAAAAAATCACCGGACATCGTATTTACATCAACAACAGGAAACAATGTTGCGGGTGGAGAAAAAATATTTAATTTGGACATCAATTCGGCAACAGCGGCAAACAATACGGATAATATTGAAGTAATTGTTACGCTCAAGTTGGATTTTACAGCATCTTCTGAAGGAGATGTAAATCTTACACTAAGAGATATCGGTAAAAACGGCGTAGCTACCGGAATCGGCGACCATAAGACAAAGACGGCAACCGACCAAAAACCGGAAGCAAAAGATATCGATGTAAAAGTGGAGAAGCCCGGAACAAAAATCGGACCGGGAGGCGGAATGCTTTCAAGCATCTTGGTATATCAACTTGGAAAACTATCCGACAAAAAAGATGAGAACAAATTGGTTGTAACATTGCCATCCGGATACCTCTTTACACCGGATTCAAAAGCAAAAACCGACGGAGCTCAACCGATGGTAAGACTTTCATCTGACCGCTCGGAGCTTATCATCACGAATATTACAAAAGATACAGCTTATGTAAATATCTTCCCGGATGTAAGACTCAAAGCGAAAGATATGGAAAAAGGAAAGATTATGGCGGAAGTGGAGCTTCGTGTAAACGATAAGAAAGTATCTTCACAAGATGTTGTAATCGGAGAATATGCAAGCTACGGATTGACATTGACAGCGGTTGAAAAAGGAACAAAACAAATTCCGAACCTTTCAAAAGGAATGTCAAAAACAGTAGAACTTACCGTAAAAGCGGTAGAAGGAACATTGGGCAACGGAGCACTCATCGATTTTGATATCGAAGGAGCGGAAATCGTATTTGGAAAATTAGCAGTCAACGAGCCGGCGGGAATCGTACTCACCGCATCCAAATCAGCAGGATCTTCCAATAAAATTGCAGGATACGAAGTTTACAAGAGCAATGACTTCTCTATCCGAACCAACAAAAATGATATTCAAATGATCAAAATGACATTTGACATCGTTGCAGATCCGAATTCCAGCGGACCGGTAACAATCAAAGCAAATTCCGCAAAAGTGGATGAGCAAAAAATCGATATTGCAAAAACATCCAAAACAATTGAAGTCGAAATCGTACCGACAAGCGTTGACAAAGGAGTTATTGCGGAACTTCCGAAAGTAGTTATCAAAGAAGTTGAGAAAAATATGCTTCAAAAAGGGGACAAATTGTACCTTGAGTTGGTTTACGCAGGAAGCGACAGAGATAAAGGACAGCATATCGCATTCAACAATGCAAAAGATATAAAAGCGGAAACTACAAACAATCTGACCGTGGAGTCCATCGAGCTTGGAAAACAGGAAAACATCCTCGTGCTTACAATCGGCTCACGCTCTTATGAGAAAGCGGGAATGATTACGCTAACAGGAATCAAAGGATACCTTACAGAAAAAGCGGTAATGGATAGAGTAAATCTACAAACAACATTGAACAACAGCGTTGAAAGTGTAACTCCATTCTTTACCATCGGTAAACCGGTATCCATCAAAACTATTTTTACAATCGGAAACAAAAGCTATACAGCGGCAGGACAACAAAAAACTCTTCATACAGCACCTTATATCAACAACGGAAGAACCATGCTTCCGGTAAGAGCGGTAGGAGAATCGTTAGGATTGACTGCAAGCTGGGATAATACCACCAAGACCGCAACATTCCAAAATGCTGAAAAAGTAGCAGTGGTAAAAATCGGTCAAAGCACAATGACGGTAAACAATACACCGGTACCATTGTCTGCACCGGCAGAAATCAAAGACGGCTCCACAATGATCGAGCTTCGCTCATTGGCAACTGCATTCGGTGTAAATATTGAGTGGCAAGCAGCAACAAAAACCGTTGTTGTCAACGGATAATAATAGTCAAACAAAAAGGGCGCTCGTCGCTCTTTTTGTTTGAAAAGGTCTGTTTCAACATTTTTAGGTAGAAAGGGGAAATTATGATCAAACTGATTGCGCTCGATTTGGACAATACTTTGCTTAACTCTAAAAAAGAAATCGAGCCGGAAACTTTAGAAGCATTACGGACAGCCAAAGCAAAAGGGGTGTTTATCGCATTGGTTACGGGAAGAATATTGGCAACGACAAAATATTATGCCAATCAAATAGGCGAAGGAACCATCTGCGTATCCTTTAACGGCTCCGTAACTTACGACACACAAATGCGTGAAGAAAAACTATTATCCATGGAGATGATTCGTCGCTTAGCCGACTATTGTCATGAACATGAACTGTTTTTACAATTCTACGACCAAAGCAAAGTAATTGTCGGAGAAGAAAATGATAAATTGTTTCGAGACCCGGACTTGAAACACACGACATACGAAATAGTAAAAGACCTTAGACAAGTCAGAGACATCCGCTCCGCAAAAGCGATGATAGTCGATGACCCGAAAAAAATCAAAATGCTGATAAAAGAAATCAAAAACAAATTCGGAAAAGAATTGATTATTACTCAATCCGAAGATTGTCTGATTGAAATACTGCCGCTAAATGCCGGAAAAAGAAATGCGCTGAAGCGGCTCGCCGAATCGCTTGGCATCAAACAGCAGGAGGTTATGGCTTGCGGAGATAACCACAACGATACGGAAATGGTGGACTGGTCAGGACTGGGTGTAGCGGTGGCAAATGCTGTCCCCAAACTGAAAGAAAAAGCGCAGTATATCACTCAAGCGGAAAACTCCAAAGGAGTTCTGGAAGCGGTCAAAAAATTTGTCTTATAGAGGTCATCTAAAAATCCGAATCAAAAAGAAACGGAACAAAATAAAATGATGAGCACTATATAATAAGGAAGGGTCACGAATTTAACATTCAAATTTCAAAACCAAAAAATATTTTTGGGCTGAATACGGCGATTGAAAGTCATTATTTTGTAACAAAATTAAACCGAATTGTAACACACAAAGCGTAAAAATTGTGTTATCATATCTACAAGGCAATAATACGGTGGAGATTGGGCGAAAAATGTTGACCTCTACACTCTACTTATAGTATTATAAACAATAGGGGACAAGTTGATACTTGCTTCGACGGTAAAATTACAGTTATGTTACAAATTCCCAATATTGATTGACACACCATCAGTCCGTTGATATAATGGCATTTGTAAATCGGTATTTTACTGAAAAGGGAAGAGAGCCCATACTCTCAGAAAAATTATTTTTTCTATATCAAAAGGAGGAAAACAAAATGAAGAAGAGATTATCTCTTTTAATGGCGGCATTGATGATTATTACAATGCTACCAATGTCAGCATTTGCAGCAGCAACAGCAGTATATACAACGCTGGACATCCCTGCGAGTTTAGATGATGTTGCAGGAGAGCGCAAAAATGTGACAGTTACTTTTAAAGTGCCAAAAGGTTCTACTATTAATCCAGGAACATTGAGACTGGAAATTGATAACGGAGCAGCATTTAGAGCTGCTAATACAGCTCAATTAGGTGGAGCTGAAGTAAAAATTGACGGCTTTACAAATGTAACTCTTGCAGCTACTGGTGCAACTCAACCGGCGGACAATCTTATTTTTATTAAATTGGGTGGTGCACCAGATGTAAATCTTGGGGCTGATGCTACAATTACATTGAACATCCCGGTTTATTTCCCAAATACTGGTGATGTAATGCTTAAGCTAACAGATGAGGACAATACCGGAGTTGGAACGCTTGCTCCTATGAAAGTTGCTGTAGTTAGAGATACTACTGCAGGATTAAGTGTAACTGCTAAAGACCCGGAAAAAGCGGTAAGCTTTGATGGTGGCGAGCTTTCTCAATTTGAAATTAAAGATTTTGCAAAGACTTTGAAAGCTGTAGCACCAGCAGGATACACTCGTGAAATGGAAATAACTATTGATGATGACGCAGTGAAGTTTGATGCAGCTGCTCCAGCTCCAATCACACAAATGTTTGTTGATGGTGTGGCAGCAGGAACAGTTGCTGCTAACAAACTTACTGTGGTACCTGGTGATGTTGCGCTTACAAGTAAATCTGTTCTAGTGCTTCCTGTAGTGGATAGAATGGGAAGACATGCATCTGAAGGATCAGTAAGAGTAAATGTTAGAATTTTTGACAAAAAAGCGGGAGAACCGGACATCAATGTAGCATCTGCTAGTGCAGTAATCGGTAAGATTGTTGACTACAAAGTTACAATGACAATTGTTGAAAAAGGTAAAAGAGAAATACCATCTGTATGGGGTGGAGAAAAAGTAATGGTAACTGTTACTTTGAAAGGGCCAAAAGGTTCAATTTCTGACAGACCTATCGACTTTACTGCTGATGGTGCAGATGTAACTTTCAAAAATAATACAGAAAAGGCTACAAAGCCAAATACAGCTTTCTTTGAAGGTAGAGATGATGAGGGCGTATTTAAGGATGCTGAATTCAGTCTAGCTCCAATTGCTCGTGATCTTGAAGAAGTTAAGTTTGATATTGAGCTTAGAACTGCTGCTTCAAAAGATGGAGTTGCTACTTTGACAGCTGCTCAAAGAGGATGGGAAGTAAAAGCGGATGCTGTAAAAATTACTCCTAAACTTGCTATCAAATCTGAAGAAATGCCTGTGAAAAAAGGTGAAGCTAGAGAAACAGCTAACATTGTAATTACAGAAGCAAAAGCTGGTCTTCTTACTAGACAAGACAAACTACAAATCCGATTCAACACAAGAAGAAGCTACACTCAGTTTGCTACAAGTGCAGTAAAAATTGAAGCCACAAACGGAATGAAGTTTGGAGATCCATCATATAAGAAAATTGGAGATCAAGAGAAGTTTGCTGCAATCGAGTTCCCTATAACTAAGCAATCTTCCGGAGAAGCTGCGGTAATCACTATTTCCGGAGTAAAAGTTCTTGTAGACGGTTCATCTACGGATGATGTAATCAAAGTATATGCGGCTCTTAATGGAGCGAATGTAGTGAACACAGAATATATTAAGGTTGTTAAAGAGTACGCTCTTGAGTCAATCCTAACTGTATTCACAATCGGACAAACTCAGTACACTGTAAACGGACAAGCTAAAACTGCTGCTTCTGCACCTTATGTGAAGAATGGTAGAACTATGCTTCCTGTAAGAGCACTTGCTGAGTCACTAGGACTACATGTTCAGTGGAACGGACAAACTAAGACTGCTACATTCACAGACTCAACTAAGGTTGCTGCTGTAGTAATCGGAGCAGAAACTATGCACATTAACGGTACTCCTGTTAAACTTGCTGCTAAAGCAGAGCTAGTTAACGGAACTACTTTCATCGAGCTTAGATCTCTTGCAACTGCATTCGGTGTACAAATCGACTGGGATGCTGCTGCTAAGACAGCTACAGTTTCTAAATAATTAAAACTGGATGATTAAAAAGGAAGTCGCAAGGCTTCCTTTTTTGATGCCTCTTAAAAGATATGGTTGTTGGATTATAACAACAAAATGCAAAAATTATAATTAGAAGGAAAGTCAAATTGAGAGAAATATACCGGCGCACTGCTTTATAGATTTTATAAATCTATACGAAAATTCCTTAGACGATTATTACAATAAGATAACAAATCGCTGCTTGGACTATACAAATCACAAACAGTCCAATATAATGAAGATAAGTAATATCGTTAGGAGGAGAAAAAATGAAAAGATATTCTAAATTTATCGCAACGACGATGGCGGCACTTACGATTGCAACGGGAATCGCGGGAGCGGCAACGATGGCGGTCGGCGGTGTATCCAAAGTGAACTACAACTTTGTTATCAATGAGAATAAGATTACGCTACCGAACAACTATTTGGTAATGAGCAAGAACGGAACAACCTATGTACCGCTTCGTTTTATTTCGGAGACTCTGGGTGCGAAGGTGGATTACAGTCAGGGTACGATTCGTATTGCAGGTGGCGGATCTGCACCAAGTAAGCAAGAGCCGATTACACAAACGGAGAAACAAAAACTCGAAAGTGCCTTGAGAGAGCTGGAGTTGATAAAAAAAGAAAATGCGCGTTTGCAAAATCGTTTGACCGAAATGGAAAAACAATATACAAATGTCAGTGCGTATAAGAAATTACCGGTCGGCTCGGAGGATACTTTCGGTCTCAAAATTCGTGTCGATGATGTTACCGAATCCGGAAATGGAAAAGCGGTATTTAATGTAACGATTACGAATAACAACAAGGATAATTCCTTTAATTTGATTCCGGAAAAAACCAAGTTGACGGTAGGCTCCAAAGTCTATGATGCACCTATAGATTATACGGCGAAATTCAGTTCTTCGCTTGTTCCGTACACCAGCAACATCGGATTATCTTCCATTACCGGCGATATTTCGTATGACGGTGCGTATGACAGAAATCTGAAAGGGGCGTTGACTTTCTATTATCGTGTGAATAATGGAGCGGATGAACGCAGCATGACATTGTATTTTGATGCAAGCAAATAACTTATTACAACCCTGCTGTTTCGTCAGGGTTTTGTAAAAATATTTGATAAATCAAGGAAAAATGTGGTATAGTATAGGAGTACAATCAAATTGAGGAGGTAGTAGTATGAAATTGAAAAAATTGGTGGCGGGTGCTCTTGCAGTTGCGCTTTCGATGCAAGCGGGGTTTGCACATACATCCAAAGATTCAAAAGTGTTGCATTTCGACGGGCAATCTCGTGAAGTAAATGTGGTTGTGAAGAACGGCATTTCTTTGATGGAGGTACGCTCTTTTGCGGATGCGATGGGATTTGGTTTGGATTATGCGAAAAACACGAAAGCGATTCGTATGACGGATAAAACATCTGCAAAATCGGTGGCTTTTGTTGTGGATACTAAGCGGGCAATTGTCGAGGAGAACGGCTCCAAGTCGAATAAAACTTCAAATCATAAGACCATTTTAATTGAAGGTAGAACTTATGTACCGGCAAGATTTTTGGTAGAAACCTTGGGCTATAATATTGAGCTTAAAGGGGATGAATATTTTGTTGCGGACAAAGATGCGGTTCAGATGACGAATCAATCGGATAAAAACACGAAAATCAACCGACCATATACGGAAAATGATACGAAGTTGATTGATGTATTTATCGAGCGTTCAGGCGCGAAGAAATGGGAAGAAAAGCAAAAGATTACACTTCGTGCCATTCCTTCCGGTGACGGATCGATTATGTATGTGGATGTAGCGCAATTTGGAGATGCTTTCGGCCATATTTATTCTGCTGAGTCTCCAAAATACGGCATTGCGAAGGTAACTATCAAAAATATTGATACCAACAAGCATGTGGTTGCTGTTTTCACAGAAGGTGTTAAGGAATATCAAAAAACGGTAGGCAAAGCGGAATCGACAGAGCAAACTCGTATGATACCTGTCGGTGTAAATGGCGAGTTGTTCGTTTCGTTGAACGATTTGCTTGACGGATTGGAAATGCCTTATCGTTATAATGCAAGCACCAATACTTTGGAATTGAGATAGGATGATATCCGTTTCGAAGAAGATGTCGCTTCTTTGAAATTGTGTCGTTTATTTCAATGTGTGGAACTGTTAGCTTAAAGTTTATAAAACCGTCGGTGAATGTCGGCGGTTTTTGCATGTGAAAAATTTTCGTTCTTTGATTTCAGACTCTGAGAATTACGAGTAAATTTGTCATTTAGGTGTTGAAATTATGATTTGTATTTTCGTTTTATTCTCCCTAGTTCCGCTTCCTTTTTGGTTCTACATTCGTGATTGCGATTTGCCTTTTTCTTTTTTTGACTGTTTTTCTTTTTTCATGCTTCTTTTTTTTCGTTTTCTTCTCACATTAGCGATTATTGAAATGGACGCTGATTTTCGTTGTAATCATCAACAAATTCAAACTTTTTGTGTCGGTTTTGTAAATTCAAAGTGTTGACAGTTATCATCGACTAATATATAATATTCATAGGTTAGGATGACCTAACCTTTTTGATATGCTTATTTATAGAAAATGAAGTTGTGAAGTTCGGCAAAAATCAAAGATGAAAACCGAAGGGCAGTTGCTGTTTGCAAAGGCAAATTCGATTTTGAAATGGATTTTTCGGTTCTGCATTGTTGAATGGCGTGGTCGGATTTTGATATTCGTTTTTTATTCAAGCAGTTTTCTCATTTGAGTTTGGAGGAAGTATGATGCCACTATGTTTTTTGAAGGTGGGCGAGGTTGGCAAAATTGTCAAGATAAACGGCAAGGATGATGTGCAAAAGCATCTGGGCAATCTTGGTTTTGTTGTTGGAGAGAGTGTGTCGGTCGTGTCGGAGCTTGAGGGAAATGTTATCGTTGACATCAAGGGGGCACGCGTTGCGCTGGATAAAAAAATGGCTAACCGAATTATGGTATAAGGGAGGAGTAATGGAGAGATTAAACAAAATCAAACCGGGTATGACGGTGAAGGTTGTCAAGCTTCATGGTGAAGGGGCAATCAAGAGACGGATTATGGACATGGGGATTACCAAAGGGGTTGAGATTTTTGTGCGCAAGGTTGCGCCGTTGGGTGACCCGATTGAAGTCAAGGTAAGAAGTTTTGAGCTGAGCTTGCGAAAAGCGGATGCGGAAATGGTTGAGGTTGAAATAATCGGAGGGAATTAATGGGAATTAGAATTGCATTGGCAGGAAACCCGAACAGTGGTAAGACCACGATGTTTAATGAATTGACAGGCAGCTCGCAATATGTCGGTAACTGGCCGGGGGTAACTGTCGAGAAGAAAGAAGGAAAGCTCAAGGGGCATCGCGATATTTTGATTGTGGATTTGCCGGGAATTTATTCGCTTTCACCTTATACTTTGGAAGAGGTGGTTGCGCGTAATTTTATCATGAATGAAAAACCGGATGCCATCATCAATATTGTGGACAGTACCAATATTGAGCGAAATTTGTACTTAACAACACAATTTTTGGAGATGGGAATACCGACGGTCATCGCGCTGAATATGATGGATCTTTTGGAGAAGTCGGGCGATACGATTGACAAGGAGAAGCTGAGTAAGATGCTGGGCTGTCCGGTGATTGAAACGACCGCACTCAAAGGGAAGGGTGCGAAGGAGGTTGCGGAAAAGGCAATCGAATTGGCACAGAAGAATCAGGCACCGGATGATGTGGTGCGTTTTGAAGATGAGATTGAAGATTCCATCAAGCTTGTGGAGCAGGAGATTCAATCGCAGGTAACGCCGAAGAATCAGCGTTGGTATGCCATCAAAATTCTGGAGAATGACGAGAAGGCTTTTGAATCGTTGACACTGTTACCGAATCAGCGTACGAAGTTTGAAGAGATTCGTAAAGAGATTGAAGAGCAGATGGAAGATGATATGGAAAGTATCATCACTTTTCAACGATATGAGTTTATCAACAAGGTCATTGCAGGCTCGGTGAAAAAGTTGAGCAAGCATCGTGATACGGTTTCGGATAAAATCGACCGTATCGTGACAAATCGTGTGCTTGGTTTGCCGATTTTCGCTTTCGTAATGTTTCTGGTATATTATGTGTCGATTGCGACGGTCGGTACTTGGGGAACGGATTGGGTGAATGATGTTCTCTTTGGCGAAATCGTGCCGGAAAAATTGGGCGGGTTGCTTGAGAGTATGCAGGTTGCCGATTGGCTATCGTCCCTCATTTTGGACGGTATCGTTGCCGGGGTCGGTGCGGTGCTCGGTTTCTTACCGCAGATGATGGTATTGTTCTTTATGCTTGCGCTTTTGGAAGATACCGGCTATATGGCGCGGGTTGCTTTCGTGATGGACCGTATCTTTAGAAAGTTCGGTTTGTCGGGAAAATCTTTTATCCCGATGCTTATCGGTACGGGATGTTCCGTTCCGGGGATTATGGCGTCGCGAACGATTGAGAATGAGCGTGACCGTAAGATTACGATTATGACGACTTCTTTCGTGCCTTGTTCCGCAAAGTTGCCGATTATTGCATTGATTGCGGGTGCTTTGTTCAACGAGTCGGCGCTGATTGGATATTCGGCATATCTTGTCGGTATGGGTACGATTATCGTATCGGGTATTATGCTCAAGAAGATGAAGGCTTTTGCGGGAGATCCGGCGCCGTTTATCATGGAGTTGCCGCCTTACCATGTGCCGAGTCTGAAAGGTGTTTTGATTCACATGTGGGATCGCGCGAAATCTTTCGTGAAAAAAGCGGGAACCATCATTTTGTTGGCGTCCATCGTAGTTTGGGTCATGAGTAATCTGAACTGGGGATTCCAAATGATTGAGGATGTCGAAGAATCGATTTTGGCATCCATTGGTAATATTTTTGCACCGTTGTTTATTCCGCTCGGTTGGGGTAACTGGAAAGCGGCTGTTGCGGCAATCAACGGATTGGTAGCGAAAGAGAATGTCGTATCGACTTTCGGTATTTTGTATCGTGTGGCGGAAGATCAGGTCGGCGAAAGCGGAGAGGGAATTTGGAGTCTGGTGGCTCAGGATTATACTCAGCTCAGCGCGTATTCGTTCTTGATTTTCAACTTGATTTGTGCGCCATGTTTTGCAGCAATCGGAGCCATCAAGCGAGAGATGGGAAATGTGAAATGGACAGGCATTGCGCTTGTTTTCCAAACCGTATTGGCTTATGTGTTGGCATTGATTTTCTACCAATTGGGAATGTTGTTTGCAGGCGGCGGTTTCGGAATTTGGACGATTATCGCGGTGGCATTGCTCGTCGTGATGCTCTATTTGTTGTTCCGACCGGAGCCGAAAATTGATAATCATAAACAGTAAGTAAAAGAAAGAAAAGAGAAAATGGGAACAGCAGTTGTCGGATTGCTTGTCTTGCTCCTTGTTGCAGGCGCAATCTATATGATGGTTAAGGATAAGAAACAGGGAAAAACTTGAGGCAGTTGTAATTGCGGTTGTGGAGTCAACCCCGAAGAAGACAAAGCCAACAAGTAATGTCGGAAGTTTTGCAGCAATGCATTTTATAAACTTCATTGCCTATTAAGGCAAAACGAAATGCTGCGGCATTTCAAAGTCCACAGGACATACGCCAAAAACATAACCTTTCGTAAAAAAGACGGACTCTCCGTCTTTTTTGCTTCGCGTTTTTTTGTTGTAATACCTAATACGCCATAGAAAAAATATTCTTTTTCCGTTCCTATGGAACGGCGGAACGGTGGGGTCACCGTTCCCTACAAGGCGGGAAGCAAAAAACGGTTATTCAAAATACAAATTATTGATAACTCTGTTTTTTAATGGGTATTAGTATTAGATTCATTTGTTTGATTTATTCTTTTTTGTTTTAATATCAGCTTGAAGATATGTTGTTGGAGTTGCTTTGCTATGTATGGGACACAAAAATTATTTGACAATATTATAAAAAAATGTTAGATTTAATGTATAGATTATAACTAAAGATAAGGAGGTTGTTGGTATGGAGTACATTGTAAAAAGTTTTGTCGGTAGTTTTTTTGATGGGATGTCAAGAGCTTTTGATATTTTTGGCTCGATGCGAACGAAACCTACTTCGATTGAAGGATTTATTGAAAAAGATATTGATGCGCTACGAAGCGACTGGATTGTAGTTGGAAATGATATAAGGAAAGGTATTGGAGAATATGTCCAAGAAGAACCGAGAAAATAAATCGCCTGAAGTTTAACGCTCTTTGAGCGTTTTTTTGTTGTAAATGTGCGTTGCGTGACATCTGCGGGGTATGATATACTAGGTGGATAACGGATGTTTACAATGGAAGGAGTATTTATGATTATAAAAGAGATTCCGAGAATCAATGAATTGGCAAGAATTTCGAAGGAGCGTGAGTTGACGGATGCGGAAAAGGCGGAGCAGGCGGAACTTCGAAAAAGATATTTGGAAGCGGTGCGCGGAGCAACCAAGGAGATGTTGCTCAACTCGACGGTGAAGGATCCGGAAGGCAATGATGTGACGCCGCAAAAATTGAAGGATGCGCAGGAGAAATTGAGAAAAGCTCGCAGCTAGGAAGTGGAGTTTTGCGTTATTTGAACAAAAGCGTGGCGTTGCCGCGTTTTTTATAACAAGTGAGGATTTATGCCGACGGAAATTAAAGAACAAAAATCATTGCGTCAAATGTTCCATGAGATTTTGGCAATCGGATTGCCTTTGGTCATGACGAATGTTTTTCAGCAGCTGTACAGCACTTCCGATGCGATTGTGGTCGGGAGGGGAATTGGCGATTTTGCGCTCGCTGCCATCGGGGCGTCGAGCTACATTATCATTATTTTGATATTTATTTTTATGGGGCTTACGGTCGGTGCGAGTATCAGCATCTCGCAGGCTTATGGCGCCAAAGATTATAAGAAGATTCATCGTTTGGTGCATACGGGTATTTCGGTGGCGATAATTTCGGGCGTATTGCTGACGATTCTCGGATTGTTTGCGTCGCCCTATATGCTTCGTTTTGTCGGGGTGCCGAAAGAAATTTATCCCTACGCGGTGTCGTATTTGCAATTGTATTTTTGGGGAATGACGCCGACGATGCTTTATAATATGAGCAGTGCGATTCTTCGGGCGGTCGGCAATACGAAAATTTCGATGTACTGTCTGATTGCTTCGACCTTCACGAATCTTGTGCTGGACATCGTATTTGTGTTCGGCATGGGCTGGGGAATACGAAGTGTTGCGATTGCGACGATTGCATCGCAGATTGTTTCGGCGGGCATTATTTTGTCCGTACTGATTTCTCGCGGGGATGCTTGCGAATTGCAATTGGACAGGCTGAAAATTTATCCGGCGGAAGCGAAGGAAATTTTGGGATTGGGTCTGCCGTCGGGTGCACAAGCTATCGTGCAGACGCTCTCGAATATTTATGTGCAGTCACGAATTTATCTTTTCGGGGCGGTGATTTTGTCGGGTGTGACGGCTTATACGCGAATCGAAGGATTTTTTTACATGGCGATTGAGGGTGTGGCGGTCGCGTTTTCGGTTGTCGTCGGGCAGCTTGTCGGACGGAAGCAAACGGATGAAATTCCGCGTTATCTCAAAGCGTCGATGATTTTGTGCGCGCTGATTATTATTCCGCTGTCGCTTGCTTATTATTTGGCGGCGGAACCGCTGATTCGTATTTTGGTCAAAGACCCGGTCGCTGTTGCCGAGGGGGTTCGGATGCTCAAAGTCATCGTGCCTTTTTATCTGATTTACGGATTCAGCCAAACGCTGAGCAATTTGGCAAAAGGACTCGGCAAAACGAAATTGTCGATGGTGGTCGTGCTGGTGTTTACCTGCGGATTTCGAATTTTGTGGGTAACTTTCGGACTGATGGCGAGCAAAACGACGACGGTGATGTATGTGGTCTATCCGCTGTCATGGGCACTGACCGCCACCGTTTTTTATATTTGCTATCGACGAATCCGACGCAACGGTTTTGTAAAAGAAAAAGAGTCTTAGGTTTAAGATTTGGATATAAAATGAGAGCTGATACTAAAACCCAATAAACCGTAGATGAAATCATAATTCCTCCGTTCCGATGGAACGGCGGAACGGTGGGGTCACCGTTCCCTACAAGGTGAGAAGCAAAGAACGGTTATTCAAAATACAATTTGTTGATAACTATTTTTTCTAAAGGATTTAGTTTAAGGTTTAAGATTTGGATATAAAATGAGAGCGGAAAAGCTCTTTTTTTTGTAAAAAGTTTCAGTTGTATCTGTAGAAAATGGATTATTGGACAAAAGTTTCAGTTATAACCGTAAAAAATATGTATTTTGAATTGAATTTCAGATATAACTTTGATAAAATGAATTTTAGAATGATATTCAAAAGATTTTGGAGGGAGGGAATTATGATTCAGCGTGAATGGTACATGAAAAAAATTCGACCTTTCATCGACCAAGAAGTGATAAAGGTGTTGACGGGGATTCGCCGTAGCGGAAAATCCGTTATGTTTCGATTGATACAGAAGGAATTGTTGCTCAGAGGAGTATCTGAGAAGCAGATGGTAACGATCAATTTTGAGGACATGAGTTTTGCTCATCTTTGTCATGCGGAAAAGCTTCATGAAGAGATGGAGCGCAGAATTTCCGACATACCGGGGAAGGCGTATTTATTTTTTGATGAGATTCAGGAGGTTTCGGATTGGGAGCGCTGCATCAATTCCTTGCGGGTAAAATTTGATTGCGATATTTATATTACCGGCTCGAATGCAAAACTTTTGTCCGGCGAGTTGGCGAGTCGTATCGCCGGTCGTCATGTGGAATTTGTGATTTATCCATTTTCTTTTTCGGAATTTGTCAGTTTGCAAAGAAGTTTTTTTGACATAAAGGATGATGCGTCGATTTTTAAGGAGTATCTGTTGATGGGCGGCATGCCGTATTTATTCCATCTGCGTTATGAGGAAGAGCCGAGCAGACAATATTTGCAGGATATTTATAATTCCGTTGTGCTCAAGGACATCGTCAAGAGAAATAATATTCGTGATGTGGCATTGTTGGAGCGGATTATTCTTTTTGTGATGGCGAATGTGGGAACGACTTTTTCGGCAAATTCTTTATCCAAATATATGAAAAACGAGGGGCGAAAGGTGGCTCCGGAGACGATTGCCAATTATATTCGGTTTTGTGAAGAAGCTTTTTTGTTTTACAAAGTGCGACGGGAAGATTTGCAGGGGAAGAAAATTTTGTCATCGAGTGAAAAGTATTACATGGTTGACCATGGTATTCGGGAATCAATTTTTGGCGGGAATACCAAGGATATCAATCTGATTTTGGAAAATATCGTGTATATGGAGCTTGCTCGAAGAGGGTATCAGATTCGTGTGGGGAAATCGGATGAGAAAGAAATTGATTTTGTTTGTGAGAAAAGAGGTCGGAAGATTTATGTTCAAGTGTGTTATTTGCTCTCGTCGGATGATGTGATGGAGCGTGAGTTTGGAGTATATAGGCAAATTACGGATAATTTTCCGAAATTCGTTTTGTCGATGGATGAATTTGACATGAGTCGGGATGGAATCGTGCATTTGAATATCCGAGATTTTTTGTTGAGAGAAGATTGGTAAATGAATTGAAACGATGTAAAAATCCTTAAAATATCATCCTTATTATAATATAGTTGACGCCGACGGCTTACGACTTTATAATTTAATCGTAAGCTAAGTCGTAAGAAAATCGTAGGAAATATGGAGGTGGGTCATGGCAATTCCAATTACTATAGAAAATCTTTATAATAGGAAAAATAGAGGGCGCTTTTGCGCCCTTTTTCTATATCAAGTTGTCAGTTGAAAAATTTTCGAGCTTTGCCTTTTTCACACTTATTTGAAGTCTTGGATTTTGTACATTGTAAGAACGACACCATCTTTGAGATGAACATTAATATAAACATCCCTATCAATATACAAAAGAGGGTTGAGTCCAGCCATCTCTTCGGTCGAAAAAGTTTCCAGCAATTGTTTATATTGCGAGCGATCTGTGATAGCTTTTCTGTGAATGTCCTCGTCTTTGGTTTCGTATGTGGCGGCAAATTTTTCCTCTTCATAGTCATATAGTTCAATACTTAAAATATCGTCAACTTCAATTGGTTTGTACGCATAAAGATTTTTCGATTTGAGTAAGGCGATGGTTTCGGTGCTGAATTCGTAAATCGGAACGGAAAAATCGGTTTCGATGTACGATAGTTCATACATATCATCCAATCCGATGTTAGGATTTGTATTGTTCACCCAAAACTCTATCGAGCCGATTGCCGGTTCGGTTTTCAGTTGCTCTGCCGTACTGTTTTGGAAATCTTTGAGCGCTGCTTGGTAAAGCTCCTTCATAAATTCTGTGGAGAAAACCTCGCTCGTGCTGGTATAATTCGGTCCAAAATAGATAAGGGTTTTTTTGAGCTCTTTGTTTTCCAATGACGGAATGACGATGTCGGATGATTTGAAATCCGGAGAATCATATACTTGGTACAAGAAGTCGAGAAAATCTTTTTTTAATACTCGCGGATATTGTCTTTTGTAAGAAGCTCCGTTTTTTGTCTGTACCGTAATTTTGGACTCGGTTCTCAAGTCATACGGAATTTCATTAGAACCGTCGTACTCATACTCTTTGGTTATTTGACGATGAATTTTGGTTTGTTCAATTACTTTCTTCAAAAATTCATCTGCAACTATTTTACTCTCATCGCTTGAAATTTTCAAGACTTTATTTCTAAAAGAGTATGAGTAATTTCCCTCAATCATATTGCCTAAATCAATTTCATAATTCGCGACTTCATCCGCCGGAGTATATTTGGTGTCGTATCCGAGAGAATCTTTGGATATCAGCAGTACCGAAATGCAGAAAACGGCGACGAAGGCAATCATTCCCGGCCAATTACGGAATATCTGCTTGATGTCGAAGTTGTAAATGCCTTCGATAATCATGTGACCGATGACGGCGGTAAAAATAAATCCGAAGTACATCCAGCTTAATTGATTGTAGCTGCGGTTGATGGAATCGAAAATGAGTCCGCCGACAATGGCAACGGCAATCAGAACGATGTATTTTACCACTTGTGCGAAAATATTTCCCCATACCGCTTTTCCTGCCGTCTCGGACGGTCTTTTTTCAAACAGAACCAAGTCCAATAGGAAGAAAATAATCAGCAAGACGATGGAAATCACCATTCGATGCTTCAATATATCGGCGAAGAACAAGGTGATTGGCGAAAGCATCAGCGTTATTTGCTCATCGGGTCGAATATAGGTTACCCAGAATCGAGCCGCGATTTCTTGTGCACCGAGCTGAATGATCTGGATGGTTTCGTAGATGACCAGCGTCATCAAAACCGTCGTAATTCGCGAGCCGGTGACGATGGTCGCAAAGGTTGAGCTCAAAAAGAACAGATTATAGAAGAACAGATTGAGCCCAATCGTATATATAAAGGTTTGGAAGTCGAAATAGCCGGTGCCGACCGCATATAAAATCGCCGCTAAAATTGCAGTTGCCAAGTAAGGCACGATATAAGCGAGATTCCCCGCAATGAAGTTGGAGAAGAAGAGTTTTCTTCTCGAAATCGGAAGGGAATGGTATAAATCCACCTTCGATGTGCTGTGCATATAGGAAAACAGATTCCACGGAATGAACACGCCGAAAGCGAAGGTGAAGAATTTGACGCCTATATTGCCGCTACTGAAGATTCGAGAGAAATACATCATATTTCTTTCGTCCGGCACAAAGAAATCTTCTACCGGGATTCGTTGCAACTGAGTCATTGTGAGAATCGGCAATGCAAACAGGAGCAATACGAACAGTATCGCGGATGCCCACATGGTAGCGGACAGACGACTTTTTATCAGCATGGAATCCGTTTTTCCAACTTTTTTACGAGATGATGGAGCGAATATCATAACCTGCCACCTCCGATTCGGTAATAAATATTTCTTCCAAGCTCAATGGAAGCATTTCGTAGAACACCGGATTCATGCTTTTTATTTTGGCATCCAATGTTTCAATCATCATATTGTCTTTTTCTTTGCTCGAAAGCACGATGGAATAGACGGAGCCTTTTTTGTCGAGATTGATGACATCAAAAGGAGCAAAATCTTCTTTTTCAACAGGTGAAGTGAAGACCGCCTGAATTTTTTTGGCGTTGAGTTTCATATCGCCGATGTCTTTGGACATGATGACGCCGCCCTTGTGGAGTAAGCCGACATGGTCGCATATATCTTCGAGCTCGCGCAGGTTGTGCGATGCGATAATCGGGGTCAAGCCTCGGCTGCGAATGGCTTCGGCAAAAAGCGATTTGACCACCTGTTTTGCAATCGGGTCGAGCCCGTCAAAGCTTTCGTCACAAAGCAAATATTCCGCGCCGGAGCTGAGTCCGAGTACGGTGGATAATTGCTTTTTCATCCCTTTGGAAAAGGTGCGGATTTTGCGATTTCTTTCCAAATGAAAATTGTCGAGCAATCGGAAAAAGCACTCTTTGTCCATTTGCTCATAAAGCTGCGCATAAAAATAAAACATTTCTTCGGGCGTGGCATTGGGTAAAAAATGCTGGTTGTCCGAGATATAAAAGAATTTGGACTTGACATTCGGATTTTCGTAAATATTTTTTTCTTCCAAACATGCCATGCCTTTGTCCGCTTTAAGCACACCGCTGATGATGCGCATCAATGTGGATTTGCCGGCTCCGTTTGAGCCGACCATCCCAAAGATTTCGTTGCTGCGAATATTGAGATTGATGTCGCTCAGTGCCTGAATGTTTCCGAAGCGCTTTGAAACATCTCTAATTTCTATCATAAATCCTCCTTCGCTGTTGCTTCTCTATCGTACTTGTTTCTTCAATGCTTTTGTAACAAGGTCATTATATCGTAAAACAATAAGTAATGCGTTACAAAAAGGTTACAGTTATTCAATTTATTTAGGATTGTTACGAACCACCTTTGACAAAAGTTTCCATTTCATAGAAAAGCTTGGACATTTTGCAGTTCGATTTGAGTTTGCAAATCCGAAATGGTTTCGTCTGGCTAAGTTTGAACAAAAATTGGACTCCTGAAAGTCCAATCTCAATGTTCTCATCAATTTCAATTGACAATTATTTGATTTTGGTATATCGTATCGCCGGCAAATCCCGATTTATTTCGACAAGTCCTTTGGCACGAAGATGTTCCAGATGCGCCATCGCTTCACCGGTGGCAAACCACTTTTGCGCGGGTGGAAAATCCTCGAAGTCTTTGGCACGAAAATCCCAATGCATTTTGGCGGCGATTTCGGCAACACTCTGGTATTCTCCGTCGCTTAAAATATGCAGAATATCATTCAGTCGCTCCTGATGATGCGCTTTCAGCTCGTCGATGCGTCGTCTGTGGTCGTCTATCAATACGCGGTGTGACGCAAAAACAATGTTGACATCCATCGCATACACTTTATCCAAGCTGTTCAAATAAGTGCCGAGAATGTCGCCGTATTCGAAACGCCAAAAGCTGATGTTGGGCGTGATTTTGTCTAAAATATGGTCACCGGAGAAAAGCAGCTGATGATTTTTTTCATACAGACCTGTAATGCCCGGGGTGTGTCCGGGAATGTCGATGATGTCAAAAGTATATTCGCCGATTGCTATCTGCTCGCCCGCTTCCACGATAGTAAAGTCCACCGGATTTTTGGGTGCGTAGAGTACGGCGGGATGCTTGTCGAAAAAATGCCCGTCATCAAACAATCCGACCATCTCGGGACGATAGAGCTGTTTGTCGAAGTAGTCGGATTTCGCCATCGCATTGACATAGTCGGCATCGATTCGGCTGCAATAGACCTTGCCTTCGTATTTTTGTTGGAATTTGTAGGTCAGCCCGCTGTGGTCGGCATGCAGATGGGTCAGGTACAAATCCGCCTGCCCTTTTTGAATTCCGAGCTCATCCAGCGCATGAAAAAAACATTCTTCGCTTTCGGGACAATCAAAGCCGGAGTCGATTATCAGTGCATGCTCCGGTGATTTAATCACATAGAGATTGAGTGATTTGAGCGGCGATTTCGGCAAAATGACATCGCCTGCAAAAATATTTTTATAGATTTCTTTCACGAATACTCCTTTAGACATTGGAATGGGATTTATTCAGGGATAGGAAGTTACAAGGCTTGACCACCAAATGCAATTAAAAACAATATCCCAAGAACAGTAGATGGTGCGGTCGTTGCAATCGCGGTTCTTCATCAATATCTTCCGCAAGTCGATGCGGTGCGATGAAAAGATGCAGCAAATCGCCGCCAAAAGAAACAAGTTTTTCGAACATAAGACCCCTTTCTAAAACTCTTATAAGATTTGTATTATAGATTTCCCCTTTTACTTCCAATTAAAATTTGCTATAAGGATTGCTGTACCCCGTTGTCGAGAATGAAGAGTTTGCCCATGTAAGCAGCATTACTAAAAGTATATTGAATACAAAAGTCAATACAACGGTTGCGACGGCGGATTTTTTGTCATAACGATGAATCACTTGAATCATGATGATATCGACAATAAAGACGGCAATAAAAAAAGGATTGAGCAGAGAAACGAGAGTATAAATCATGCGGTTCGTTCCTTTGGGCAAAAAGTATGCCAAAGAAAAGTTTGCATAAAGATTTCTACTCAGGTTGACGAGCAGAGCATTTATGACGGCTCCACATTGAGTGATAATCGTGGTGTAGAGTGTCATAGAAAAAAGGGACTCGAATTTTGCGCTTCCTTTGAATATTTTTCCGAACAAAAACAGCTTTACCGATTCAATCGCCGCATTGAGAATCGCTCCTAGGGGAGATAAGATTATACCGATGATTATTGCTATATTTACGAAAACATTCCCGTCAAAGCTCGGTGGCATTTGTAAACCGTTAAGTACGAATTCCTTTGTCACATCTCGGACGGAGAGCGCGGGTACGATGGAGAGAATTGCCAAAAAAATAATCGGAGCAGCAACTCGAGGTTTTTCATCAATTCTTTCCGCCAACTTTCTCGGGGAGAGGAAAAGGTCGGATATATCCGTTATAAATGAAGATAATTTCTCTTGCATAAAAATTCCTTTCGGAGCGACCCGAGAAGAGTCGCTCTTAAAATAACATATTTTGTGAGAACAACATTGTAATTACCGAAGTGAGCAGATATTTTGCTATCGTCACGACGGCTACGGTCAACACGGCATTTTTTCGGCTGTATTCATTGATGACCTGCAGCGTGATGACCAGAAAAGTCAATACGAAAATATGAACCGGATTGACAAGTGTGAGCAAGTTATACAGCCACGGATTTGCGGTCTTGATATCGAGCAATACGGCGGGCGAAAATGAGAACATCAGATTGTTTGTCGCATTCGCCATAAAATATTGTATCAAAGAGCCGAGGGATGTAATTACAAAGGAGTACAACATAACGGAGAAGGTTGGAGCGAAATCGCCAACACCACCGAAAATTCTGCTCGCGCCCCAATAAACGCCGCTGCTTACGGCACATAAGAGGATTACTGTAAGCGGTGCGAAAATGAGAGCCAACCAAAAGCCTCTTTCGTACTGCGCTCGAAGACTTTCTACAGAAACATAGGGTGTCGTTTCTTTGATTGCGTCGATTTGTGCCTGAAAAGACAATTCTTTTATTACAAAATTGCTGAGAATTGCAATCAATACAATGATGGCGATAGGAATGAGGAATTGCGGTTTTTCTTTTATCCGCTCCGCCAATCGTCTCGGTGCAAAAAATAAATCAAAAATATTTTCCGCGATGCCGACATCGGTATTGTAATTCATACGGCTCTCCCTTCAACTCGGTTTACATAATCGGAGTTCCTGAGAACATCAACATAACTGATGAGATGATATAGCCGATTATCATAACGGTAACTACGGTTCCGATGGCGCTGCCTTTTTTGTATCCGTGAATAATTTTGAGCGCAATGACCATAAAGACCATCGACCAGATTACAATCGGACTGATAAGGTTGAGCGCGTTAATAATCCATGGATTCATTCCCGTCGTGTCAAGGAACAAAGTTGGCGAGAATTGAAAACGGAAATTATTGGTATATGCCATTGCGAAGCTTTGAACCAATCCACCTAAAGCGGCAATTACGCCGCTGTATAATGTGGCGGAAAAAACATTTTTATATGGAGAACTTCCGCCGAACATCTTTCCGATTCCCCAATAAAGTAAAGCGGAAAATGCGTTTCCGACTATCAGCATAATCGGACTTATTGCCAGACCAATCATAAAGGAAGTGTTGAATTTCTCCTCGGTCATTTGAAATTCTTTCGGAAAACCTGAGGTTGCCCGAAGTTGCTCTTGAAAAGTCAAATCTTTGATTGCCAGCGCAGTGATAATCGTTAAGACACTCATCAACACGATTGGCAGTAGGTATTGCGGTTTTTGTCGAATTCGCTCCGCCAATTTGGACGGCGCTGTAAATAAATCGACAACATTATCAATAAAACCTGCTTTTTCTTGATATTCCATATTTTCCATAACAGTCTCCTTTCGGGTTGGTTTTTATAAATTTCCATTTGCACATTCGTTTTGGCGGCGAATTTTTTCAATGAGCGAAACAATACTTGCTTGCATTTCAATTTTATTTCACACGCCAACTCATTCTCTGTCTTATTTCTCCTTTCACTATTAAGTTAGTACAATCATACCACATTATTGTGATAAATTATAGATATTTAGGGATTTTTTTCGTAAGATACAGATTTGTAACAAAAGATGACGCGAGCTCTGTAATTTTTGTCGATTAGCGACTTGCTTTGTGCTTTGCTATGGTATAATAGGCGTGGAGGAATCTATGAATATTTTTGAGGGTAATGTTGTAGAAATTATATTTCGAAATGAAGAAAACGGCTATACGGTCGGTGTGCTGAAAACCGCAGAGGAAGAAATAACCTTTGTGGGTACTTTTATTGCGCTTGAAGAAGGGGAGCATATTCTCATCAAGGGGAGTCCGAAGTTGCATCCGATTTACGGTCAGCAAATCGAAGTGATTTCTTATGAATTACCCACACTCAATACGGACAAGAGTATTTTTAATTATTTGGCATCGGGAGCGATTGCGGAAATCGGGCCGAAGTTGGCGGAGCGTATTGTCGGCATGTTCGGCGCGCGCACACTGGAAATTTTGGATAATGAGCCGGAGCGTTTGCTCGAGGTGGAGGGCATCGGACGCAAGAAGTTCAACCGAATCATCACAAGCTATGTGGAAAAATCCGCTCAACGCGGCATCGTCGTCAAATTGGCGGGCTATGACATTTCGACTTCGATGGCGATGAAAATTTATCGTGCATTCGGCGAAAATACCATTGCGGTGATTACCGAAAATCCCTATCTGATTGCATCGAAGGTGCGGGGAGTCGGTTTTCTCAAAGCGGATGAGATTGCTCAAAAACTGGGAGCGGACAGAAATTCGATTCATCGAATCACCGAGGGCATCAAATATGTGCTGGAGGATTTCAGCTTTCAGGGCAATACTTATTGTGAGTTGGAGGAGCTTGCGAGTCGGAGCATGGCGCTTTTGGGTTGTGGTAAGGAGCGTTTTGACGAAGGCTTGTATGAGCTTTGTATAAAAAAGGAAGCGATTTTAGAAAATCGTGAAGAAGAAAAAAGAATCTATTTGGAATCAATGTATCGCTGTGAGGCGGATATTGCATATATGTTGCTTCGTTTGCTCGGTCAGGCGGGCGCGCAGGATGTTTTGCCTCGTGAGGCGGAGGTGATGGTCAAGGAAGCGGAGGTGCGCCTCGGCAAGTCGCTGGAGGACAAGCAGCGCGAGGCGGTGCTTTCGGCATTGGAAAATCAAATCATGGTGTTGACGGGTGGGCCCGGTACCGGAAAGACGACCATCATCAGCTTTATTATCGATTGCTTTGAGGGGCTCGGGAAGAAGGTTCGGCTTTGTGCGCCGACGGGTCGAGCGGCAAAGCGGATGAGTGAGGCGACGGGGAAAAAAGCGACGACGATTCATCGTATGCTCGAGGTCGGTTATTCCGGCGCGGATGAGGACAGTTTTTACAATCGCAATGAGGATAATCCGATTTTGGCGGATGTGATTATTGTGGATGAGGTGTCGATGGTCGATATTTTTTTGATGCGTGCGTTGCTCGAAGCGGTCAAGCTCGGTACGGTGTTGATTTTTGTCGGCGATAAGGATCAGCTTCCGTCGGTCGGTGTGGGTCGTGTGTTGTGGGATTTGATTGACAGCGAAATTATTCGGACGGTCACGCTGACGGAGATTTTTCGTCAATCGAAGGAGAGCAGCATCATTGTCAATGCCCATCGCGTCAATCGCGGCGAGGCTTTGGAAATTAAAAAGGGTGATTCGGACTTTTTCTTCATGGCGAGGAGCAATCCGATGGAGGTGCGCAACTTGGTTGTGGAGCTGGTCTCGGAGCGTCTGCCGAAGTATTTCGGAATCGAGCCCAAAGAGATTCAAGTACTCAGTCCGATTAAAAAATCGGGAGTCGGGGTGTTTGAACTCAATATCGCTTTGCAGGAATCCATCAATCCGGCGGACAACAAAATTCAATTTCGTCATCAGGAGCGCATTTTGCGGGTGGGTGACAAGATCATGCAGATTAAAAATAATTATGAAAAAGAATATATCGGCTATTACGGCGCGGAGTCGGGCAAGGGCGTTTTCAACGGCGATATCGGAATGATTGATGCCATCGACCCGAAGGCGAAGGAGTTTTTTATCACTTGGGAGGATCAGCGCCGAAGCAAGTATGGTTATGAGGAAGCGGACAATATCGAGCATGCTTATGCGATGACGGTTCACAAAAGTCAAGGCTCGGAGTTTGATGTGGTGGTGATTCCGATTTTGAGTTTGCCGCCGATGATGCAGAGCCGAAATATTTTATATACGGCGCTTACTCGTGCGAAACATGCGGTGGTGTTGGTGGGCTCGATGTATCAGATTCAGCGCATGATTGACAATATCAGCACCGACAAGCGCAATTCGTCTTTGTCGGACAAGCTTCGGGCGATGAAAAAAATGATTTTAGAAGAATAGCTTCTATTATAGAGAGGAATTTATGACGGAACTTAAAAAGGATGCCTGGCATCATGAGTTGTATCGGCTTTTGTTTACTTTGGCGATGCCCATCATCGTGCAGAATCTGATATCCAATTCTTTGGTGATGGTGGATACGGTGATGATTTCGCGTTTGGGCGATGCATCGGTGGCGGCGGTCGGGATTGCCGGTCGTTTGCAGTTTATTTTTGTACTGATTTTGTACGGTTTTTATTCGGGAGCCGGAATTTTTATTGCGCAGTTCAACGGGGCGAGACAATTTGACAAAATTCGAATGCCGATGGCGGTACAAATTGCAATCGGTTTGGTCGGTTCGCTGCTTTTTGCGTTTGCGGCGATACTTTTCGGTGAGCAATATGTTCGGATTTTCAGCAAGGATCCGGAAGTGATTGTTTTGGCGACGGGTTATCTGCGTTATTTGGCTATCGGTTTTGTGCCCGGTGCTTTTGCTTACACTTTCGTGGTCGGGCTTCGTAGCGTAAAAGACCCGAAGTTTCCGATGTTTACAAGCATCGTTGCCATCAGCGTCAATACCTTTCTCAACTACTGTCTGATTTTCGGGAATTTCGGTTTTCCGAAGATGGGCGTCAACGGCGCGGCGATTGCGACGACCTGCGCTCGTTTGATAGAGTGCGGAATGATGGTTTTTTCCGTTTATTTCGGCTCGCGGGGATTGCTCAAGGTTTATCCGAAAGATATTCTTGCGATTGAAAAGGTATTTGTCAAAAAGTATTTTCAGGTTGCTTGGCCGATTATTGCGAGTGAAGGCATGTGGGGCTTGGGTACGGTGATGTATTCGCTGGCTTATTCGAAGCTCGGAACGACTGCTTTTGCCGCCACGCAAAGAGCGCAAATCGTCAATGATATTATGCTGGTGGCGTCTTTCGGTGTTGCGAGCTCAGTCGGTACGATTTTGGGCAACAAGTTGGGCGAAGGCAATCGGGAGATGGCGATTTTGTATTCCCGAAAGATTATGAAGCTGGCAATCAGCGTCGGTTTGATGACGGGGGCTATTTTGTTTGTCATTACGCCGATCGTGCCGAAAATATTCGGGGTTTCGGATGAGTCGGGCAATTTGATAATCAATATTTTGAGAGTGCGCGCGATGATAAACTGCGTCGTGACTTTCAACTGGACGAATGTAACGGGAATTTTGCGCTCGGGCGGCGATACGGTATGGGCGCTTTTGATTGATGTCGGACCGATGTGGCTGATTGGGGTTCCGTTGGCGCTTGCCGGTGCGACGCTTTGGGACTGGCCGATTTATCTGGTGGTGATGGCAACCTTTGTCGATGAACTCGTGAAATTCATCATCGGTGTGCCGAGAGCGCTGAGAAACAAGTGGGCGAATGTGCTGGTGGAGGAGAAGGCATGAAGCATATTTTTATTATCAATCCCGTTGCGGGGACGGGCAAGGCGCGTGAGTTTTTTATGCCGCGCATTTTGTCGGAGATTGAGAAATCGGATGTGGAGCATAAGGTGCATATCACGACGAAGGTCGGCGACGCCCGACGATTTGTCAAAAGGCTCTGCTCTTTTCGAAGGGATTCCGCTCAGACGCTGCGATTTTATGCTTGTGGCGGCGACGGAACGCTCAGCGAGGTAATCGACGGAGCGACGGGCTATTCGAATATTGAGATTGCTTGTATTCCCGCCGGAACGGGAAATGATTTTGTACGAAATTTTGATAAAAAACCTTTTAAGGATATCGCCGCGCAGATTCAAGGCAAAGCGGTGAGCGTCGATGTGATGATTTATCAAACGGACGATGGAAAAACACAACGAGGAATCAATCTCATCAATATGGGCGTCGATACCGAAGCGGTCAAATATATGGAGATGGTGAAGCAGAAAAAGATTTTGCGCGGTACATCGGCGTACATTTTCGGCGCCGCCTGCGCATTCTTTCAACTGTCGAGCTATGATGTCCAAGTAAAGCTGGATGGAAAACCTGCTTTTGACGGGGAGATTACGCTGCTCGCTATCGGAAACGGCACTACCTATGGAGGAGGCTTCAAAGCGACTCCGGAGGCGAAGGTCGATGACGGATTGTTGGATGTATGTCTCGTGCGAAAAATCAATCGCCGTCAATTTCTTCAGTTGGTCGGCTCGTATAAAAAAGGAACGCATATCCGGGAAAAAAATGCAAAAAATATTGTGTATTACAAGAGAGCTCAAAGAATTGAGATTCAATCCGAAACGGATTTGGGCGTTTCCATCGACGGAGAGCTTATTCATACGAAGAATCTGAAAGTGGAAGTCAGACCGCAGGCGCTTCGTTTCGTGATTCCGAATAAATAAATTTCGCTATAATCTCTATTTATAATAGAAGAGACGCTCGGAATGGAACTTCTGAAAACTTTCGCGTACAGAAGCGATTATAAAACTTTATAGAACATCTCTACGGTTAATATCGGTATTATAATGTAGAGATGTTTTTGTTTGTGTTTTTATTTTTGTTTTTTGAATGGTTGTTCCGTTGTGATGGAAGCGGGGGCAAGGAAGTTTTTTATTTCCGTTTCTACATGATAGATTTTCGATTCGGTTTTTGATGCTTTTTTTGACTTTCGGATTTGGAATTTTTTCTCCGATTTTGTTTTGAATTTGGATTTTCAACCTCGATTTTTCATTCTTGTTCTACAAATGTAAAATAAATTTTCGCCTTGTAATTAAGAATTTGCAATGCTTACAAAAATAGATGAAAAAAATTTTGAAAAAAGGTGTTGACAAAATATATTAGACAGTTGTAGAATATGACCAAGAAGAAAAACAAAGACAATTGTAGAAAATGAAAATGTTAATGTTGAAATCCGATTTTGAAAAATAAAATTTTAAGGAGAGTATGATGAAAGCGAATAAGAAAAAACTAATGGTTGCTACAATGGCAACGGCGATGACATTCACTATGGCGGCAGGTTCGCTGATGGCATTTGCGACACCGAAAAGGACGGCGGATATCGGAGAAGCGAAAGCGAGAGCGATTGCACTTCGAGATGCGGGTCTGAAAGAAAATCAAGTTGCATTCGTTCGTATCCGTTTGGATAGGGAGAACGGAAGAAATGAGTATGACATCGAGTTCTACAGCAACGGTGTGGAATATGATTATGAAATCGATGCAAGAACGGGAGCGATTATGGAAAAAGATAGAGATATCGAGAACTATCAAATCCCGAAAAAACAAGTGAACAAAACAACCGCTCCGAAGGCTGCGCCGAAAGCGGCTCCGAAACAAAAATCAAATGGCGGAGTAATCGGTGAAGCGAGAGCGAAGCAAATCGCTTTGCAAAAAGCGGGGCTGAATGCGAGCCAAGTAAAATTTGCTACTGTAAAATTGGATAGAGATGACGGTCGCTTGGAATACGATGTTGAATTCTACCATGGCAACAAAGAGTACGATTTTGAAATCGACGCAACAAGCGGAGCGATTCGAAGCTTCGACACGGATTTGGAAAATGACATCTATGTAAATCGTAATGTGAAAAACAATCGCTGGGACGACGATGATGATGATGATGATGACAGATGGGACGACCGGGACGATGATCGTTGGGATGACCGAGACGATGATGACGATGACGGAGATGACGACTAAGCAGTCAAAGTGCATTTTGCACCTTGCATAAATTTGGAAAGTTTTTTGTAGCCGCTCTTACAAAAAACTTTCCTCCCCCTTTCAAATTGACTGTTGGTTTTTACAAAACAACTTTTTAATATGAAATCGAAACAAAGGAATGAGGGTTAAATACATTTTTTGAAAAATTTTTTCACTTCAAAACTTGTGAAGAGAATGGTTTAACCAAAACCTAAAATTTTTTACAAAAAACTGTATTGACAAAACAACAAGACGCTTGTAGAATATGACAAAGACAAATGTAGAAACTTTATGGATGGTTGAACTGCTTTTGGAAATTCCGAAAGCATCAATATAAAAAGACATTGAGATTTGAGCATAATGAAGTTATAAGAGTGTAGGAGGGTTTACAATGAAGTTAAACAGAAAGATTAAAAAGTTGCCTATGGTGATGGCTGCGACTATTTTGGCAAGCACATTGGCAACGGGATCAATCGAAGCATTTGCTGCTTCAAAAATCATTTCCGCATCAAGAGCGAAGAAAATTGCACTTCGTGACGCGGGATTGAAAGAAAAAGATGTTACTTTTGTAAAAGTACAGCTTGAGTATGAAGACGGAAGACAGGAATATGATGTAGAGTTCTACAGAGGAAATGTAGAGTATGACTACGAAATCGACGCGAGAAGCGGAAGAATCCTGGAGAAAGACCAAGATATCGAGAATTTCACAATTCCTCAAAAGCCTGCAAAGCCTGCGAAGCTTATCAGCGCTTCAAAAGCGAAGAAGATTGCTCTTCGTCATGCGGGACTTAGAGAAAGAGATGTTACTTTTGTAAAAGTACAATTGGATTATGATAATGGAATCCAAGTTTATGATGTAGAGTTTTATCATGGCAATTACGAATATGACTACGAAATCGATGCAAGAAGCGGAAGAATACTTGATGTTGACTGGGATATTGAAGATTTTGTAATTCCGGCACCGAAGCCGCAGCCACCGGCAGCGCTAATCGGCGAAGCGAAGGCGAAGCAAATCGCGCTTAACCATGCGGGACTACGAGAGAATGAAGTTACTTTCGTAAAAGTAAAACTGGATTATGATGACGGTGTACAGGTTTATGATGTTGAGTTCTACAAAGGAAATGTAGAATATGATTACGAAATCGACGCGGTAACCGGAGCGATTCGTGAAGTGGACAGAGATATTGAGCACTTTGTAATTCCGGCACCGAAGCCACAGCCACCGGCAGCGCTAATCGGCGATGCGAAGGCGAAGCAAATCGCGCTTAACCATGCGGGACTACGAGAGAATGAAGTTACTTTCGTAAAAGTAAAACTGGATTATGATGACGGTGTACAGGTGTACGATGTTGAGTTCTACAAAGGAAATGTAGAGTATGATTACGAAATCGACGCGGTAACCGGAGCGATTCGCGAAGTGGACAGAGATATTGAAAACTTTGTAATTCCGGCACCGAAGCCACAACCGCCTGCAAATCTAATCGGTGATGCGAAGGCTAAGCAAATTGCATTGAGTCATGCGGGACTACGAGAGAATGAAGTTACTTTCGTAAAAGTAAGATTGGGTTACGATGACGGCGTACAGGTATATGATGTTGAGTTCTACAAAGGAAATGTAGAGTACGATTATGAAATCGATGCATTGACCGGAGAAATCCGTGAAGTGGACTGGGATATCGAGAATTTTATCGTTCCTGCACCGAAGCCGCAGCCACCGGCAGCGCTAATCGGTGAAGCAAAAGCGAAATCAATCGCATTGAACCATGCAGGTCTAAGAGAAAATGAAGTTACTTTCGTAAAAGTAAAATTGGATTACGATGACGGCGTACAAGTATATGATGTTGAATTCTACAGTGGAAATTACGAGTTCGATTATGAAATCGATGCGGTAACCGGAGCAATTCGTGAGATGGATAGAGATATCGAGCACTTTGTAATTCCGGCACCGAAGCCACAGCCACCGACAGGATATATCGGTGAAGAAAGAGCGAAGCAAATCGCGCTTAACCATGCAGGACTGAACGCATCGGAAGTTTTCTTCAAGAAAGTAAAACTTGATCGCGAAGACGGCATGATGGTGTATGAGATTGAATTCAAACACTATGGATACGAGTATGAGTATGATATCGAAGCAACAACAGGTCAAATTCTTAAAGTGGATATCGACGACTAATTTGTTTGAGAACGAGTTGAATAGAGAGCTTAGCTCTTGATTTGCAAAACCTTTGGGTTTTCGTATAAAACAAGAACATCGGATTTTTTGCAAACGAAAAATCCGATGTTTTTTTATCCTTTCCGTTATACTTAAAATTTTGGTCGTAGGAGAATAAGAGTAAGAAATCCGGGGTATAATTCTCGCAATGCATGAAAATCTTTTGTGTTGTTGAGACGGAATAGAAGCACAAAAGTATTGACAAAAGGATTCGACGCTTATAGAATAAAGTTGAGACGGTTGTAGAATTAGGAGAATGAACATGAAAAATAATACAAAAAGATTACCGGATGCAGAATTTACTGTAATGAAAGCTATTTGGCACTCGGAAGCGCCGATTACCACGCATACGATTATGGAGCATTTGAGTTCGGATATTACATGGAAGCCGCAGACATTGCTGACGATGCTTGCTCGTTTAACGGAGAAAGGTTTTTTGAGCAGCCAGCGAGTCGGACGAGAGCGTTGTTATACACCGATTATCACCGAGAAGGAATATTTGGACATTGAAACGGGCAATTTTTTGCAGCGCTATGCGGGCAATTCCATTGGGAAACTTGTAAAAACTCTTTATGCGGAAGGCGATATGTCAGCTGAGGATTTGGACGAGTTACGCGAATGGCTTGAGCGGAAAGGGAGTGAGTAAATGACTTTTTTGACAATACTTTTGACATCGAGTTTAGTTATGTCAATTATCATGATGCTTTTGCTGGGATTCTCTCTCGTTTCGAGAACCGCGATTACAGCCAGAGCACGATATGTCATGTGGATCATATTGCTAATCGGTTTGGTAATTCCGTTTCGCCCGATTTTGGGGAAAGGATTGATTACCGTAGCGGACCCTTGGCAACCGAAGACCACGGAAGAGTCCATCACTTATATTGATAATACGGCGGAAGGAGCGGAGCAACCGGTTGTTGAGCCGCAAACTCCTGCACCTGCTCCGGCACCGGAACAAAATACACCGATTACGAGTCGATTGACCGCTTCGCAAATCGTATTTGCGGTTTGGGCAATCGGAGCAATTGCTTTGTTTGGAAAATATATGATTGAGTATTATAAATTCCAACGAATCGTAAAGCGATGGGGTGTTCCGGTAACCGATGAAATCACTTTGGAGACTTTTGAGTGGACCAAAGCGAGAATGGGTCTTGAAGATAAGAATATTCGTCTGATTACTTGCAATACCATCAGCACACCGATGTTGACGGGATTGTTCAAGCCGACGATTCTTTTGCCGGATAAGGATATCGGGGATGAGGAGATGGAGCTTATTTTAGAGCATGAACTTACGCATTACAAACATAAAGATTTGCTGATTAACCTGCTTGGAATCACCGCATTGTGCGTGCATTGGTTCAATCCAATCGTGTACCTTTGCTTCCCGGCGATTTACGGCGACGGTGAATCGTATTGTGATGAGACGGTTCTGAAAAATAAGGATAAGGATTACCGACGCTTCTACGGTGAGGTAATCATCAGTATGATAGAGACAAGTCCGGCGAAACCGATCGCGCTGTCAACCTGTTTCTATGCGAAAAAACTGAGTATCAAAAGAAGATTGTATAATATCATGGAAACCAATAAAAATATGAAGAATCTGAGTGCCGCATCCATCGCGACCGTATTGACATTGACGATGGTATCGGGCTCGGTCATCGTATTTGCAAGTCCTGCCCGAAAAGCGAAAAGTAATACCATCGGAGCCGAAAAAGCAAAATCCATCGCGCTCAAGGATGCGGGCTTGAAAGCCAACAATGTAAAATTTGTTCGTGTGAAATTGGATAAGGATGACGGTGTCGGGGTTTATGATGTGGAATTCTACAGCAACGGTGTGGAATACGATTATGAAATCGACGCGAAAACCGGAGCGATTCTTGAGAAGGATAAGGATATTGAAAATTATTCCATTCCGAATCAGAATGCAAATCCAAGCAATACGCAGAAAAATAATCAGCCATCCGGCTCCGGACAAAATTCCAACAAGAATGTTGCGGGAACGGTCGGCGTGGCAAAGGCAAAAGAAATTGCACTTCGAGATGCGGGGCTCAAGTCCAACCAAGTCGCTTTTGTAAAAGCGAAGCTGGATAATGATGACGGCGTGGCGGTCTATGATGTGGAATTTTACAGCAACGGTGTGGAATACGATTATGAAATCGATGCAAAAACCGGGGCGATTCGTGAAAAGGATAAGGATATTGAGGATTATTCCATTACGAAAAAGAATTCCAATGCTAATAATACGAGCAGCCAAAACGCGAATAACAATGACGCATCCAACAAAAACGCTTCTTCGAGCAATTCGAAAGGAGCCATTACACTTGGTCAGGCGAAAGATATTGCGCTCAAAAACGCGGGACTTAAATCCGGTCAGGTGACCTTTGTCAAATCCAAAATGGATACGGACAATGGTGTGAAGGTTTACGATGTCGAGTTCTACAGCAATGGTGTGGAATATGACTTTGAGATTGACGCGACCACCGGAGCGATTCGCGAAAAGGATAAGGATATTGAAAATTATTCTATTCCGAAGCAATCCAACACAAGCAGCAAGGCGGACAATGACAAAAATGATAAAAATGATGACGATGATGATAATGACAACGATGTGGATAATGATTCGGACGATACTGACCGAGATGATGATTAAAATTTAGAATTTCAAGAAGCCCTTTGTTTATGCAGAGGGCTTTTTTGGCGATTTTTTGTAAAATAAAACGGAAAGAATCAACAGGAGGTAACCGATTGTGATTCCCCAAAACAAATCCGGGAAAAAATCCCGCACCGCAACATAAGGGATTCGCATCAAAGGAAAAATCGAAATCAGCAGGATTGGAATCAATCCGTAGATACCGACGGCGCCAATTTTGTAAAGCGGTTTTGAATTCGATTTTTTCAAAACTTTGTTCGTCGAGATGCAAAATGAAATCCATAGTAGAAATACTATATTGATGACAAAATGCGGATAGATGTAATTGATATTTTTTTCGAATTCTGCGTCCGTTGGTCTTTCCGATATTTTTAATTGCGATGAAACGGTTGTGAGAATTATCCGTTCGTAAAGTTGTTCCAAGAGGGATGTTGCAACCGGAAAATCTCCGACATTGGATAAGACAACAATTTTGATATTCAAATTCGGAATGATTACAAAAATACTGTTAAAATTGGAGAGTTTACCGGTATGGTAAAGCATATCGACCTTTCCTATTTTCTTTTGTATCCATCCAGAGCAATATATTCCTTCGTCCCCGAAAACGCCTTCGACGGCAGGGTTCTTTTTAACGGATATGCCCTGTTTTTTTACGAAAGAGAGTAAGTTTTCTTCGGAGAAATTATTTTGAGAAACCCATTGGAGATATTTCATGCCGTCCGAACTTGTGGACGCAATCAATCCCGACGGGGCCGTAATCCATGATTTGTCGGTGGGAACGGTTGTTTTTTGCGGAAGCAGCAAACCGAAGTAGGCTTGGTATCCGTCTATTACTTCTTCTGAATTTTCTTTGTTGATGGCAAAGCTGCTGTTCATCTGCAACGGCGAAAAAATAACTTCTTGAACGGTTTCTTCATACGACTTTCCGCTTAAAGCGGCAATCAAATCGCCGATAAGATTGTAATTTTCGTTGGCATACTCGAAACTTCCGTATTTTCCACGGTAAGAATCATTGTCGTAAGTGGAAATACCGCTTGTATGATTGAGTAAATCGATAATACGAATCCGTTTATCCGTCAAGGACGGTAAAAAATCGGATACTTTTTCATCCAAAGAAATATTTTTTAGATTCAGCAAATGAATCAGAGTCGATGCGGTAATGGATTTGGATGTTGAGCCGAGTGCAAATGATTTTTGACTTTCTCCATAGTGGAGAGAAAAATTTTCAGATGGTGTTTGAACGGCAATAGATAGATTCGGAACGGGAATCCGCGCTAAGTTTTGCAGAACAATCGCGTCCAATTTCTCTGCAAGCTCGCCATTCGGATTGGACGAATTATGTCTATGTATCGCCGTGGAAATTGACGGGAGCAAATAAGAGAGTAAAATCAAAACGCAACATAAAGTTATTTTATATAATAATTTTCGCATATTGACCTCTTTCCGATGAAGTGGAATGGATATTTTTATTGTAGAAATCTTTGTTTCCTTTGTCAAGTAGTGAAAGCTTTATAAAGTATTGAGTATGGGGGTTGCTTTTGTTATACTGGGAGTAAGGTTTGACAAACGAAAAGAAAAGGAGGCTGTTTTGAAAAACTGGATGGATTTATTGGAAGATGACAGCGATTTGCGACAAATGCGGACGATGTGGAACAATCGAGCGGAGGAATTCAGTAAGATAAAATGCTCGGAAGAAGATATCACGCTTGCATTTATCGAGAAAAAGATGTCGCTTGTCGGCAAAAAGGTCATCGATGTCGGTTTCGGAGCGGGGCGCTTTTTGCTCCCGTTGGCACAAAAAGGAATGGAAATTCATGGGGTGGAGCTGGCGGAGAATATGATTCGCTTTGCAAATCAAAAATTGGAAGATGCGCGGGTGGATTATCGGAAGGAAAATCTGTTGAATTCTTCATGGGAAGATATTGATTTGAAAAAACTGGGCTGGGAAAGAGCTTTTGACTTGGTATTCTTGTCCATGAGTCCGGCGATTTCTTCGTATGCTCAACTGGAAAAGGTGATAAGAGCGTCTAAAGAAGGCGTTTTTATATCGGCGCATATATACCGAAAGGATTCTCTTTTGGAGGAGCTGAAAATGTCGCTCGGCATGGAATCGGAGGAAAGACATATCGGAAAGTTGGTTCCGATTTTCAATATTTTGTTTGAGCAGGGATATTTTCCCGATCTGCAATTTGTGTCATCCGTCAGCGAGCGGATGGTCGATAAAGAAGATGTTCTTTTGCGATATACACATTGGCTGTTCGGCATGGAGCATACGCAGCAGCAGAAAGAAACCGTTTCAGCCGAATTGTCGAAGCGTGAGGTCGATGGGAAATTAAAGCTCAAAACGGATGCGGTCGATGGCTATCTTTTTGTGAATGTGAATCAAAGGATAAGCAAATAGAAAGTTTGTGCAGGCGCAGGAGCAAATTTTTCAGCTGAAAAGGGACAGCACATTATCCCGTAACGATTGAAAGCGGAATAATGTGCTGATATTTTTTGTTTTCGAATACGGTATCATTGATAAAAACATGAACACCGAATGATTTTTTTAATGTGTCTCGGTTGATAATCTGCGTTGATTTTCCGTAAAAGTTACTTAAATCTCGATTGAGTATCAGTGAATGCGTCGAAACCTGTAATGCGTGGTCGGGATAATGTGTATTGAAAATGCAGGAAATTTTGGAATGCGCCGATAGATTTTTTATGGTGTCCAAAATTACCAATTGGTTTTTGAAGTCCAAATTTGATTCCGGCTCGTCTAAAATTAAAATTTTCGGCTTGGATGCCAAAGCGCGCGCAATCAAAACCATTTGCAATTCACCACCGCTCATTTGATTACAAGATTTCTTTCTCAAGTGGGCAATGCCGATGCTTTCCATCGCCTCTTGAGCGATACGATAATCCTTTTTGCCCGGTCGGGAAAAAAGCCCCAGATAAGCACTTCGCCCGAGTAATACCATTTCTTCAGCCGTATAGGAAAAGGCAAGGTTTTTCGCTTGCGGTACATAGGCGACATTTTGCCAGAGCTCTTTTTCAGACAGGCGGCTGATAAATTTTTCGTCCAACATGGAATGACCGTCTGTCCAAGGATGAATATTCATAATACATTTGAGCAAGGTGGTTTTTCCGACACCGTTCGGTCCCAAAATCGCAAGAACATCCCCTTGATTCAGTTCAAAATTGATATCTTTCAAAACGGTTTTTTCTTTATTATAAGCAAAGTTCCCTTTTTCGACCTTAAGAATCATCTCCATGCACCTCCTGTACGCTTTAACAACATGATAAAAATCGGAGCGCCTATTATTGCGGTTAAAATGGAAATCGGAATCTCCGCCGCAGTTGCCGAGCGGGCAATGGTGTCAATCAATATTAAAAATGTTGCTCCCAAACTTATGCTGGCGGGAATGACATATAGATTGTTGTTGCCGAACAGCATCCGTGAAAGATGGGGAATCAACAATCCGACCCAACCGACCATTCCGCACATGGAAACGCAAGCGGCGGTAATCATGGATGAAAAGAATATGATAAAAAGTTTGGTTCTTTTCAGATTGATTCCAAGAGATTTGGCTTCGTCATCACCGAGCGACAGGACATTCAATTTCCAGCGCATCGCATAAAGTGAAAGTGAGCCGATTAAAATAAAAGGCGTACCGATTGACAGCGTTTTGTAGGAAACTCCGCTCATACTGCCCATCAACCAAAAGGTGATGGCGGGCAATTTGCTGTCAGTGTCCGCAACATATTTAACCAAAGAGACAAAGGCTTGGAACATATAGCTGACGAGCACGCCCGCCAATATCATCATAACGATGGAAGAATTGCTTTTGGACTTACCGACATAAATGGCGACGGCGACAGCAAAAATTCCGAAACTCAGCGAAGAGATTTGTACTATCAGCAGGTTTGCGCTGAAGAGTAAGGCAAGCGCCGCACCGAATGCGGCACCTGCAGACACACCCAAAGTATCGGAAGAAGTGAGCGGATTTGAGAACAGCGCCTGCAAAGAAGCTCCGGCAACGCTGAGTCCCATTCCGCAAAGTAGATCAAGCATCAATCGCGGAAGACGCATCGACCATATAACCGAATAAGCCTGTTGATCGACAACGCCCTGTCTTCCGGTGACGGATGCGCTTAGAATCTTTATCGAATCCGCCATGCTGATGCCGTATCTTCCGATGCCGATACAGAAAACGAGACTGACCAACGGAAGCAGCACCAGCAGGACAATAATTGTTTTTGAGTATTTTATTTTCATATTATTTGCTTAGCCCGGAAGCTCTTGAATCCGGACGGAAAATTTGTTCGTATTCTTCATCCGTCAATTCGTAGCTATAGAATCTTGAATAATAGTCTTTGACTTTCGCTTTTAAATCGAAATCGCTGAAAAGCTCGGGATAATTATTCTGTGACATCCACCACAATGAAAGAATGGATTCCGAGTTCGGCGGATACCAACGGAACATACCGAGAGGGTATTTATAAACTCGACCGTTTTTTACGGCGTTGATATTGCTCCAATCATCGCCTTCTTTTGCCTGATTGTTGATTAAGTCCTGCGGCTCATAAGGGCTGAATGTGGAAAGGTAAATGATGTCGGGTTGCCACTCGTAGACTTGCTCCATGTTAATCGGTTTGTTGCCGGTAAATGCGCCTTCCGCCACATTGATTCCGCCGGAGCCGATTGCCCAGAAGTGCGGGAATTGTTTGCCGCCGGAAGTAATCATGTTGGATGCGCTGTAACCGTTAAGAATAAGCACTTTTTTCTTGTCCTCCGGTTTCAGTGCGGAAAGTCGCTTTTGAATTTCTTCGTAGTCTTTTGTGGTGTATTCGATAATTTCTTTGGCTTTGTCTTCCATTCCGAAAGCTTCTCCAAGGATTTTTATCCAGCCGTTATAGGTTTCTACGGTATTAAAATCGCCGGCGTCAACACGGAATCCGAGAGCCGGAATGCCGGCATCCTTGTAGGCTTGTTTTTGTTTTTCATCTCCCGCCATGTAAAGCACTAAATCGGGCTTTAGATTCAAAACGGATTCCACATTGATTTCGTCATTTTGATAGAAACTCGTATCCACTTCCAAGATTTTCGGGTAAGCTTTGCTGAGCAATGAATACTCGGCAGCGTCAAGAGAACCCGGTAATGTACCGACTACGCTGTCCGCTGAGCCGACAAAAAGAGGATATATTGAGCCGAATGGTTGGAACGCAATGACCACCCGGTTGATTTCGGTAGGAACTTCGACGGATTCACCGGTCTGATCGACTACAATCCGAGTTTGTTTCGTTTCGTTTTGTTGCTGATTTTCCGCGGGCGGATTCGTTGTCGGCTGTGATTGATCCACGCTACCGCTTTGGCTGCATCCGACCAATAACAAAATGAATATCATTTGCATGAGCAAAATGGATTTAAAACATGTTTTTTTAAGCATAAAGTTCTTGTATGATATTAATGTACCTTGAAACATAAAATATCACACGCTCCTTTCT
>JAUNKE010000074.1 GCA_030532905.1 Peptostreptococcaceae bacterium | reverse complement strand
TGCACAATCAAATTATTATTTATAAAGATGGTGAATTAGAACTTCCTGTAGAAGTTACACCGGATAAAGAAACTGTCTGGCTAAATAGAAACCAACTGGCAGTTTTATTTGACAGAGATATAAAAACGATAGGAAAACACATAAACAATGCTCTTAAAGAAGAACTTGATTCTTCAGTTGTCGCAAAATTTGCGACAACTGCCTCTGATGGCAAAACTTATAAGGTTGATTACTACAACCTCGATATGATTATATCTGTTGGATATCGAGTAAAATCTCAGAGAGGAATTGCTTTTAGAAAATGGGCTACATCTATCTTAAAAGATTATATTGTACAAGGGTATGCAGTAAATGACAAACGATTAAAAGTCTTGAACAAGGTAATAGAAATCCAATCAAACATCATTGCCGATGTTCTCGAACTGGATTCTAAAGAAGTTTTGGATGTTATTCAAAAATATACGCAAGCACTTGAGCTATTAGATGATTACGATCACCAAGTTGTTCAAAAACCTAAAACAACTAATAAAGAAAGCTATCAACTAAGCTATAACGAATGTCGTAATCTCATTGATAGCATGACATTTAATAGTACATCAACTATATTTGGAAAAGAAAAAAGCAAAGGGGCATTAGAAGGCATAATCGGCTCCGTTTATCAAACGGCATTTGGAGAAGAGATATATCCATCCACTCAGGAAAAAGCGGCAAATCTCCTTTATTTCATAGTCAAAGACCATCCTTTTGTGGATGGATGCAAAAGAATTGCTGCAAGTATATTCCTATATTTCTTAAACAAAAATAATTTACTGTTTAAAGATGAAGAAAAAATAATTTCTAACAGTACATTGGTAGCAATTACTTTGCTATTAGCGGAATCAAAACCGGAAGAAAAAGAAATTATGATTAATGTAATTATGAATTTCTTAACATGGTAAATTGTACTTCCTTAAACTGTTTACGCGGATAGAAAAAAGCCGGCAGAATTTCACTCTGTCGGCTTAATTATTTGCTCTTAAAAGCGGCTTATCACTTTTTTCTTATAAAAAAGCACTTTAAAAAACTTCAGCTAAGCGCTCAAAACCCGAAAATAATCAGTTATATAAACAGTTCCGATTAGTACTTTTAGGCTACTCCCAATAAACAGTACCTATTTTCTTTTGAATGATTTTATACCGAATCTCAAAATAAAAAAGGAGCTGATACAGAATGAAAAGCTCATTCCATAACAACTCCATTTCGATTGATATTTTTATTTGGTATTTCGATTTATTTTTGACCGGTTTCAGCGAACTCGATTATACGGTCATCTTTTTCAAATCTGCCGGAATAATCAACTTCGCTTCAGTCGCTTCTTGTATTTGCTCAACGGTTACGCCTTCCGCAATCTCACGAAGCACGATACCTTCCGGAGTCACTTCCATCACACCCATTTCGGTGATAATCATATTTACTTGCGCAGCCGCAGTCAATGGCAATGTGCACTCTTTCAAAATTTTGTGCGCGCCTTTTGCCGTATGCTCCATCGCAACGATAACTCTTTTTGCTCCGACAACAAGGTCCATCGCTCCGCCCATTCCCGGAACCATTTTGCCCGGAATCATCCAGTTTGCAAGATTTCCTTTTTCGTCAACCTGCAATGCACCAAGTACAGTCACGTCCACATGTCCGCCACGAATAATCATAAAGGATGTCGAAGAATCAAAAAACATTCCGCCCGGATTGATCGTTACCGGCATTCCACCTGCATTGACAATCATCGGATCTTCTTTACCTTCCGCCGGTGCCGGTCCAAGTCCTAAAAATCCGTTTTCCGATTGAAAAGTAATATCCATTCCCTCCGGAATGTAATTTGCCACCATAGTCGGCATGCCTATCCCTAAATTCACTACATCCCCATCTTTAAGCTCTTTTGCAACTCGCTTTACTATCAGTTCTCTTGACATATTCTCTCCTATCCTTGCACAATATAATTTACAACTGCTCCCGGTGTATGAACATCATCCGGGTCGATTTCTCCCACTTCAACGATTTTGTCCGCTTGAACGATTACCGTATCCGCCGCCATCGCAATCAATGGGTTAAAGTTCTTAGTTGCTTTTGAGTGAACAAGATTTCCTTTTTTGTCAGCAATCGTTGCATACACAAGGGCGATGTCCGCCTTAAGTGGCGTTTCCAAAAGATATTCTTTTCCGTCCACTGTGACTTTTTGCTTGCCTTCTTCAACGATTGTGCCAAGTCCGGTCGGAGTGAGTACGCCACCAAGTCCCGCACCCGCACAACGAATGCGCTCAATCAAAGTTCCTTGAGGAACCAATGTCACTTGCATTTCGCCGGAGTTCATTTGGTTTCCGGTTTCTTTATTTGTTCCGACATGGCTTGCCATCGCATGTTTAACCTGCTTGTTTACAACCCATTTTCCAACGCCTCTATCTACAAAGCCGGTGTCATTTGCAATCAGAGTAATATTTTTTACTCCTTTCGCGACAATCGCATCAATCAGCTTCTCCGGTGAGCCGGCTCCCAAAAATCCTCCCACCATAATCGTCATTCCATCCTTAACCAAATCAATCGCTTGGCTAAGCTCTACAACTTTATTTTTCATTTTTACCTCCAAAATATGTGTACGATAACGCAACTTAACAATGCTATTGTATCAAATAGTTGCACCTTATTTCAAGCCCTTTTTTCATTTTCTTTTATAAATCCGTGTAAAAAGCAAAAATCTTAACAAAAAATCCCGATACAAAGTTTTTTTCTTACTCTGCATCGGGAATTTTAATTCTCATCTGTTATTCAGTTATTTATTCAACGGATACCAAGTAGTAGTAAATCGGTTGTCCGCCGCGAACGAGTTCGACATCCATATCCGAATAAATCGCCTCCACTTTTTCTCTCATCGCTTCGGCATCTTCTTCCAAAACATCCTCTCCATAATACAGCGTGATGATGTCATCGTCGCCCGTCATTTTCTCAAGCAATTTCAACACGGCATTCTCAATGGATTTTTCGCTGCATACGATATTGGAATCTGCAATTCCGATAATATCGCCGTCTTTGATTTCAATTCCGTTGGAGCTTGTATCGCGCACCGCATAAGTTACTTGTCCGGATTTGATATTTTGTTTCGCCTCCGTCATTGCCGCTTCGTTGGTCTCTACATCCGCATGCTCATCGAAAACCAACATCCCTGCAATCGCCTGCGGAATAGTCTTCGTTTCAATGACGATTACATTTTTATCCGTTACCAACTCCTTCGCCTGCTTAGCAGCCATAATGATGTTGGAATTGTTCGGGAATATCAAAATATTTTCCGCATGGATTCCCTGAATCGCTTTGACAAAATCCTGCGTGCTCGGATTCATCGTCTGACCGCCTTCAATAACATGGTCGACATGCAAATCTTTCATAATGCTTTCCATGCCCTTGCCCATGACGACGGAAATGATTCCGTATTTATTTTTTTCCTTCGGCGACGATTCCTGCATCAACGCTTTTTGTTGCAGACGCATGTTTTCGATTTTGATTCTGTCCAATGCGCCGAAGCTGCCCGCAATCGCAAGCACAGCTCCCGGGTCGTTGGTGTGAATATGCGTCTTGATAATATTGTCATCGCCGACCACTACCATGGAATCGCCCATCGCTTCGATTTTTGCACGAAGCACATCTGGCTCGATGTCCGCATCGATTACCATAAACTCGGTACAATATCCGTATTTGATTTCTCCTTCAAAAATATGGATATCATTCGCCATAAATTCATCATAGTCGATTTGATTTGCTTCTTTACGCTCAACCATTTTGCCTTCAAAGCCGAGCACCGCACCTTCCAAGAAAGATACCAGACCCTTCCCGCCCGAATCGACAACGCCGGCTTCCTTGAGCGCCTTGAGCAAATCCGGTGTACGCGCGAGTGAATTTCTCGCCTCATCCAAGAGCTTGTTCAAGAACTCACTCATCCCGATATTCGGATTTTGTTTTGACAAATGCACCGCGAAACTCGATGTTTCTCGAATGACCGTCAAAATCGTTCCTTCCACCGGTTTCATTACGGCAGTGTACGCAACATTGGATGCCTCTTTCAATGCTTTCGCAAATGATTTGGCATCCAAATTCTCTTTGTTTTCAATTCCTTTTGCAAAACCTCTCAAAATTTGCGAGAGTATAACGCCCGAGTTTCCTCTTGCTCCCATCAGTGAACCTTTTGAAACGGCTTTTCCAATATTGGTCAACTCATTGCTCTGCTCCTTGTTCAACTCGGATATCGCCGATGCAATCGTAAGTGACATATTGGTTCCCGTGTCTCCATCCGGAACGGGAAATACATTGAGCTTATCGATAATCGGTTTATCGTTGGTCAATTTATTCGCTCCGGACACAATCATTTCGCGTAGTAAAGCGCCATCTATTGTGTTCATTTACATCCTCCAGTTATTTTTGTACTCTGACGCCCTTTACTGAAATTCCTATTTTTTGAACTTTGAACCCAGTTTGGCTTTCTACATAATATTTTACAGTGTCTATAATGTTGTCAGCAACTGCCGAAATTTTTGTCCCATATTGAATGATAACCGACATCTCAATAATGATTCTGTCCTCATCTAATATTACTTCGATTCCTTTAAAATCATTTTGTCTGGACAGCAGCTCGAACATTCCCTGCTTGTTTTTGGAAGCCATTCCAACCAAGCCATAGCATTCCGACGCTGCAACGCTTGCTATCTTCGCCACTACTTCTTTATTTACAGATATCGTTCCGTATTGATTTGTAGTATTTAACATAGTGCCTCCTTCGTAGTAACAATACTATCATTATATTCTATCTTAAAAACCGATTTAATTCAAGAAATACCACTAAATTTGTATGAAATATTTGTCCAAAATGAAAATCATAGCCCATTTCTTCGTTTTTTATTAAAAAATTCATGTTAAGAGCAACTTTTTTGCAAGTCACCACAAGGCGCTATTTCAAATTTTGACAAATCCTTTTTGAATTTCGGAGAAGCTAACACCCCCGTTCACAAATTCAATTGTGATAGATATGTAAATTTTTGTTAAAACAGATTGACAACACACAACGCCATAATTATAATTCAAATTGAATGACAAAAGAAATATCGTACATAAATCTCGACAACCATATATGCAAAGCAACCGCATCAATTAAATTTTGCAAAATAAATTCGAATCGAAAACAAAAGTCGCTATTCGATTTTGTTGAAAGCCCCAAAAATATTCTGAAAACCACTACCACCGTTCCCTAAAAGGCAGGAATGAAGAATGTTATTCAAAATATAATTTCGAGCAGGAGAATGATTATGAGAAAAACGATGATACATATAATATGGAAGAGAAATTTTTTCGTGATGATATTTTTGGTTTGTATTCTGCTATCGGGATGCAATTCGAAGATGGAATTTGAAAAATCGCAGGATGAATTCAGCACGACCTACAAGAATGATCATATCGAAATAAAAGTCGCAAATAATGTGGAGAACGGCGAAGAGATTTTTCAAAGCATCGAAAGAGATTTGAACATTATCAATAACTTTGAGGCGATTGAAAAGTTGAGCATTCGAGTGGATAATAAATTTCTAAAAGGAAATGATAAAAGCGGTGTACAATGCAATGCGAAATTTGTAAAAACACCACAGTTCAAACAATTGTTGATAGCCAATGCGTATGACCTCTATGATAATTGGAAAGCAGTCGGAATTTACGGCAATCTGTTTGCCGATGATATGAATACAAATGCTGATTTTGCGTCTTACTACCAAAATCATGACTTCTCCTTGTTCGGTGCACATTTCTTCCCCGACTTTTCAAGTGAGGAAGAAATCCAAAATCTAACTCACGCATCAACGAGCCTCGTCAAATATCTGCTCGACAACGGACAGAAAGAAAAACTGCTGAATGAAGAAATATCCATCGAGGACATCAAACCTTGGGCCGAGCAAAACCACATCGACCTCACCTACTTAGAAAATCTTTACAATCATATCAACGAAATTAAAGTACGCGATTCATCAGCGATTGAAAAACTTTACCTTGAAACCAGACAAGACATCAACGGTTTTTCAATCCAAGTTGCATCAATAGATGATCAATTCAATACGGCAACCAAATTGGAGCAAATCATTGTTCAATTCGACAAAGATATCGAGAACAATTTACAAGTGATTCAAGCGCAAGCTCCGAATTTCTACAAAGAATATGAAAAAGCTTTAACGAATGTGCCGAAGATACAATATATCTTTAACGCTGATGAAATCCTAAATAAAAATATGGACGATACCGGATTGGTGTACTTACGCAGTATTCCTTTTCAAATGGTGGAGTATAACCACAGCTTATTTATGAATTCTTTCCGATATAATGGGTTTGCAGTAAATAGACCAAGATGGTATCTAGAAGGAGTGGATGGATATTTGGGGATGATTTATTCACCCGGATTGGGAAAAGAAATGTTTCAACAATGGATAACAAGTTCCGAGGAATATAATACCATAAGCTACAAGGTGATAAAAATGAATTTTGAGAACTTGGATGAATTACCAAGAAATCAAGCAGACAAAGAAAAATTACTTCATATATATTGGGGTGCAAGCTATCTTAAGGATATGAAACCTGTATTTCTACCAAACAATACAGTCGATGGCTCGGCAGAAAGCAGCAACCAAAATGGAATGCATACACCAAACAACCTGAATTTCTTTGTGAATTTCAGTTTTACAACCTATATGATCCAACAATATGGGTTAGAAAAAATGTTGTATATGCAAATGCAGGATTTTAATACGATGAGCTTTGAAAAATACTTCGGAAAAAGTTATGAACAGCTTGAATCGGACTGGAAACAATATCTTATCGACAATATCAAGAGTGGCGAATTGCTTGTTTACGGCGAAGAAGGTCAATCGTAGTTGTGAAACTATGATTTAGAATAGACATTAGGAATTGAATTTGATTTTTATTCTTCAACAAGAATATGAAAACCTTGTTCTAAATTGAAATTTGGAATCGGAAATCCGTTTTTTAATCTGTTTTGGAAAGGATTTTTTATGAATACGCTCTCTCCCCTACCGCATTGTAAAATAAAACACAGCTTTTCTGTATTGTTCCTGCTATTTTGTATTCTGCTATCGGGATGCAATTCAAAGATGAAATTTGAAAAATCGCAGGATGAATTCGGTACCACCTACAAAAACGAGCATATCGAAGTCCAAATCGCAAACAACATTGAGAACGGCGAAGAGATTTTTGCAAACATTGATCAAGATTTGAACATTATCAATAACTTTGAGCCGATTGAAAATCTTGAAATCATTGTTGAACAGAATCCCCCGCGAGCGAGTAAAGAAAATCAGGTTTTAATCAAACCGCATCTTGTTTCAACGGATGATTTTCGAAAAGAAATCATCGCCAAATCCTACAATCTGTATGACCAATGGAAAGTAGAAGGTATTTACGGCAATCTGTTTGTCAATGAAGGGTCGGGCAGCGGCAAAACAAGCCCAAACGGCGGTGCCTCAAATACAAAACCCGAACAGACAAATATCGAAAACAAAAATCAACCATCGGGCGAGAATTTCGCGGATTTTCAAACCTACTTTCAAAAAAATGAATTCTCGTTGTTCAGCTTGCGTTTTGACGAAGGATATTCAAGTGAAGAAGAAGTCGAGAATCTAAAACTCGCATCGACCGACTTGGTAAAATATCTTTTGGCACAAGGCAAAAAAGAGCAATTATTAAAAGAAGAAATTACGATGGACGACATCAAAGCATGGGCGAGTGAATATGAAATCAGCACGAAGTATCTGGAATCCGTCTATTCCCATATTGAGAACATTCGAACCGAAAAATCGTGGCTATTTCTTTGCCCGGAGATAAAGACCAAGCGAGAGACTAACGGCTTTACCATCAATCTGCTTGACAAAAACGAAAAATACGATACGGCAAAAGAATTGGAACAAATCATCAAAACTTTTGATGAAGACATTGCCACCAATCTACAAGTCATCCGAGAACAAGCACCGAATTTCTATAAGGAGTTTGAAAAACCGCTGACCGAAGTACCGAGAATCACATATATCTTTGAAGCAAAGAATACATTGAGTTATGTTAATTTCAATAGTACGAAAATCAATTTGAGATTATTGGAATCACAGATGTCAGAATACAATCATATTTTATTAGAAGAATCTTTCCGAAACCATGGGATTTTTGTTGAAAAACCAATATGGCTGTTAGATGGTTTGGATATCTGTCTCTCCAGTTTATATTCTAAGGGCAAGAACTACAAAGAGAAGTTATCGAAAATTATTGAAGATGGGTATGCTGACAGGTTAATCAAAAAACTTGGAAACAAGATTAGTAAAGAGGATGAACATTTTTACAGAATGCATATAAATATTGTACGAGAGAATTTTAATACGAAAGAACAATGCGAAGATAATATTCAAAATCGTAATCGTTATATTCATGTACTCAATGCCGCTGGAATCGGTTTTCGAAATGAGATGAAATCTCTTACTTTGGGAAAAAGTGTCACAATCGGTGATTTCGAAAGAATGGGTACAAAAAACAATTCAAATATTTATGAACCGAATAAGTTGAATCTATATGCAAATTACAGCTTTGTCGCTTATCTGTTGGAAGAGTACGGATTGGAAAAAATGCTCTACTTCGGCGTACAAGACTTTGAGAAAATAACCTTTGAAGAATACTTCGGAAAAAGCTACAAAGAACTCGAAGCCGATTGGAAACAATATCTCATCGACAATATTAAAGGCGGCGAACTTTTGGTGTATGGCGAAGAAGGAAAAAAGTAAGTCTAATCTTTTATGAAAATTATGATACAAAATCAAAGAATAAAATATTAAAATGAATCGGTTATGTTAGGAGAGTAGGTCTATGCATGTTATCGATAATTTATCCATCTTTAAGACGGATGCAGAAAATGAATATCTGATGATGAATTTGCTGAACGGTTTGGCGGACATTATTGAGCAG
>JAUNKE010000073.1 GCA_030532905.1 Peptostreptococcaceae bacterium | reverse complement strand
TGTAAAATGAATTGTTTTATCTACTTTTTATTCCTTGTGAGCAGACACTAAGTAAGAGACGAATATATAAAAAAACAAAAACAACGCGAAAGCTATTCTTTCAGCCAAGTTTTGATACAATTTCCAATCGCAATTCTCAATCGAAATTGCGAAATAAAAAAGGACCGACAATTGTCAGTCCATGAATTCTTAGCATCCGCCTGAACAGCCTGAGCAGCCACCTTGTGCCTTAACTGTCGGTTCAACATAAATTCCTCTTTGACCATCCTGATCAAAAAACTTAACCTCGAAATCTCCGTATTCGTCAACGAGACCTTTTTCTACGATAAATGTGAAGTCCTCCACATCCACCGCGATGTCATCGTCTGCTTTTTCGTCGATTGAAAGATTAAATTGCGGGCCGCCTCAGCCAACGCCCGAAACAAACAAACGAACTGTTCTTTCAGCGATTTCTCGTTCTTCAAGAATGCTTTTCAGTTCCGCTAATGCATCTTTATTTACATTTATGCTCATAAAATTCTCCTTCTTATAAAATTTTTCTATAGCAATTATAACCTATTCTGATGACTTTGTAAAGATACTGTACCGAATCGCTCGGAATTGTTTTTCAAAATCTTTTCTGAAGTTGTTGTCAAAAAGGATTTTTTTGTTAATGAAATTGTTGATTTTGCGCGATTTGTTCTGTTTACTTTTCATCGTAGGTATGATAGGATAGTATAGGAAATATTATTGTAGAGAGAGAAAAGTATGAGCAAAAATAAGATGAAATATGACAATACCAGTATCAGCTCACTCAAGGGGCCGGATCGGGTAAGACTTCGACCGAGCGTTATTTTCGGCTCGGATGGAATCGACGGTTGCCAACATACGATGTTTGAGATTTTGTCCAACTCGATTGACGAATTTCGAGCGGGTTACGGAAGTGAGATTACGGTGATTCGTCATGCGGATGATTCGATTACAATTAAAGATAGAGGGCGAGGAATTCCGCTCGACTTCAATCCGGTTGAGAATCGATTCAATTATGAATTGGTTTTTGAAGAACTCTACGCAGGGGGAAAATATTCCGCCGATGAAACTTATGAGTATTCATTGGGTCTGAACGGATTGGGGCTTTGTGCCACACAATATGCATCGGAGTACATGGATGTAAAAGTTCAAAGGGATGATTTTTTGTATGAGCTTCACTTTGAAAAAGGATTTAATATCGGCGGGCTGAAAAAATCGCCTGCGCAGAACAAACAAACTTTTACGGAAATCACATTCAAGCCGGATATTGAAGTTTTTACCGATATCGATATTCCGCTTGAATTTTATATGGATACGATAAAAAAGCAAGCCATCGTCAATAAGAATCTGAAATTCGTCTTGACGGATGAAAGAAGCGGCGAGCGATTCGATTTTCTGTACGAAAACGGAATTATGGACTATATTCAAGAGGCGATTGCCGGCGATGAGCTGATGCCGCCGCAAATTTTTGAGTTGGAGGCGAAAGGGCGCGACCGCGAGGACAAGCCGGAGTATCGACTCAAGGCGGAATTTGCTTTTGCTTTTACAAAAGCGACTTCGGTGATTGAATACTACCATAACTCCAGTTATTTGGAATACGGCGGCTCTCCGGACAAGGCGGTCAAGACGGCATTTGTTTATGCGATTGACAGTCAGCTCAAGTATTTTAACAAGTATCAGAAAAACGAGAAGAAGGTTTCCTTTGTCGATATCCAAGAGAGTTTGGTGATTATCGTCAATTCCTTTTCGACTCAGACTTCTTATGAGAATCAGACCAAGAAGGCGGTCAACAATCGTTTCATTCAGGAAGCGCTGACGGATTTTATAAAAGAAAAACTCAAGATTTATTTCATAGAGAACAAAGAGGTTGCTGAAAAAATCCTCAATCAGATTTTGGTCAACAAGCGCTCGCGAGAGAATGCGGAGAAGACGAGACAGGCGCTCAAAGGAAAATTGTCGGGCACCGTCGATGCGACGAATCGTATCAAAAAATTTGTCGATTGCCGCTCCAAAGATGTGAGCAAGCGAGAACTTTATATCGTGGAGGGGGATTCGGCGCTCGGCGCTTGTAAGCTCGCTCGCGATGCGGAGTTTCAGGCGATCATTCCGATTCGCGGAAAAATATTGAACTGTTTGAAGGCCGACCTCAACAAAGTGTTCAGCTCCGAAATCATCGTGGATATCATCAAGGTGCTGGGGACGGGTATCGAAGTCGAGAGCAAATATGCCAAAGACCTGAGCAAATTCGACATCGACAATCTGCGCTGGAGCAAGGTGATTATCTGTACCGATGCCGATGTGGACGGTTTTCAGATTCGCACGCTGTTGCTCACGCTGTTTTACAAATTAACGCCGACTCTTATCAATCAAGGTAAAGTTTTTATCGCCGAGTCGCCGCTTTATGAAATCGAAACGAAGAAAAGCAGCTATTTCGCATACAATGACAATGAGAAAAATCTGATTGTCAACAAGATAAAATCCGAGTACAAAATTCATCGCTCCAAAGGACTCGGGGAGAACGACCCGCAGATGCTTTGGAAAACCACCATGAGTCCGGAGACGAGACGATTGGTGAAGGTCACGCCGACCGATGAGGAGAGTACGAAAGATACCTTTGAGGTATTGTTGGGGGATGATATAAAAAACAGAAAGGAATTTATCGAGGAATTTGGTTCATATTATATGAATCAGATTGATGAATTATAATTATGAACACATCAAAGAATATCGTTGATACACTCAAAGACAACTATATGCCCTATGCGATGAGTGTCATCGTGTCGAGAGCGATTCCGCAGATTGACGGATTCAAGCCTTCGCATCGAAAGTTGCTCTACACGATGTACAAGATGAATCTGATAAAATCCGGCAAGACAAAATCCGCGAATGTCGTCGGACAGACCATGAAACTCAATCCGCATGGCGATATACCGATTTATGAAACCATGGTGCGAATGACGAAGAACAACGAATCCCTGCTCTATCCCTATGTGGATTCGAAGGGAAACTTCGGGAAAAATTATTCGCGCGATATGAAATACGCGGCTTCGCGATATACCGAAGTCAAGTTGATGGAAATTTGTGAAGAACTTTTTTCGGACATCGACAAAAACACCGTCGAATTTGTCGATAACTACGATGCTTCGATGAAGGAGCCGACTTTGCTTCCGTCCAAATTTCCAAACATCCTCATCAATGCGAACAAAGGAATCGCGGTCGGTATGGCAAGCTCCATTCCAAGCTTCAACATGAAAGAAATGCTGGAATACACGATTGCCTACTTGGATAATCCGACCGTCAATCCGCAAGACTACATCATTGCGCCGGATTTTCCGACGGGCGCGGAATTGATACTCGACCGTGACGAAATGCGCGAGATTTTGGAATCGGGCAGAGGAAGTTTTCGCATGCGCGGAAAATATCGCGTGGACAAAAAGCACGGCTTGATTGAGATTTACGAAATTCCATATACGACGACGCTCGAGGCAATCATTGAAAAAGTGGTGGAGATGATGAAGGCGGGCAAGGTCAAAGAAATTTTGGATATTCGAGATGAGACGGACTTGCAGGGACTCAAAATTGCGATTGATTATCGCAAATCGCAGGATCCGCATGAACTCATGCTTAAATTGTTCAAAAACACGACCTTGGAAGATTCTTTTTCCTGCAACTTCAATGTGCTTATCGGCAATCAGCCGATGGTGCTCGGCGTACCGGGAATCATCGGACATTGGGTGGATTTCCGCCGCGATGTGCTTCAAAAGCGAACGCGCTTCGACATCGAAAAGAAATCCGAAAAGCTCAATTTACTGCTCGGACTCAAAGCGGTGCTCGTCGATATCGACAAGGTTATCAAAATCATTCGCGGAACGGAGAAGGAAAAGGATGTCGTTCCGACTTTGATGGAAGTGTTTTCGCTCAATCAGGAGCAGGCGGAATACATTGCCGAAATCAAATTGCGCAATCTCAATAAAGAATATATTTTGAAACGCTTGGAAGAAATTGAAAAATTGCAGGCGGAAATCGAGCAGGGCAACAAGTTTTTGCAAAGTGAAAAGTTGCAAAACAAGGAAATGATAAACGAGCTTCGTTTGATTATCAAAAAATACGATACGGGAAGAAAAACGAGCATTCTTGAAAAAGAAGAAGTGCAGTATCATGACGGTGACGAAAAAATCGAAGAGTTCCCGGTCAATATTTTTGTAACCAAGCATGGCTATTTCAAAAAAATCACCGAGCTCTCTCTCAAACGCAGCAATGAGCAAAAGCTCAAAGATGATGATGAGATGTTGGATATTTTTGTCGCGAACAATTCGGACACGATTTGGTTCATCACCGACAAATTCAATCTCTATCAGATGAGATTGCATGAGATGGATGAAACCAAAGCGTCAAATCTCGGTTTGTATTTGCCGAGTGCGATGGGTTTTGACAAAGATGAAAATATTCTTCGAACGGTGAACCCGAATTCCGATTTCAAAATGATTATCAATGTTTTTGAAAACGGAAAGGTTGCCAAAATTGATTTGGATGCCTACAAAACCAAAGGCTTCCGCAAAAAAATACAAAATGCGTACAGTGACAAATCCGAATTGGTCGATACATTCCCGCTGGCGGAGGACAAAGAGATTGTTCTGCTCACCGATGCGGATTCCTATTTGCGATTTGACACTTCGCTCATCAATACGGTTTCGTCGAGAACTTCGCAGGGAGTTCAGGTGGTTCGGTTGGCAAAGAACAGCAAAGTGATTGCCGTCACCGAAGCGGATGACGAAAAATATGCAAACAAAGCCGTAAAAATTCCAAAATCACCCAAGAAACAAGCCATCCAGCTTGAAATATAAGAAAAAGGAGTAACGAATGGACAAGGAAAAAATACAACTTCATGCAAGAAACATCCGAATGAATGCACTCAAGATGATTGCAAAAGCAGGTTCGGGTCACCCGGGAGGCTCGCTTTCCATCGCGGATATTTTGTCGGTACTTTATTTTGACAAAATGAATGTTGACCCGCAAAATCCGCAAATGGAAAATCGCGACCGATTGGTATTATCCAAAGGTCATGCGGCACCGGGACTGTATGCCGCTCTTTATGAAAAAGGATATTTCAACGAAGTGGAAATGCAAAATCTTCGACAAGTGAATTCGATGTTGCAGGGTCATCCGGATATGAAGGGCACTCCGGGCGTCGATATGACAACCGGCTCGCTCGGTCAAGGTCTTTCCGCGGCGGTCGGAATGGCACTGGGGGCGAAGTATAAGAAATCCGATTTGACGGTTTATGCAATCATTGGCGACGGGGAAGTACAGGAAGGACAGATTTGGGAAGCGGCAATGTCGGCAGCGCATTACAAACTCAACAATCTGATTGTATTTTTAGACCACAACGGTTTGCAAATCGACGGAAAGAACGAAGATGTCATGGGCATCGAGCCGATTGGTGATAAATTTGCGGCATTCGGATGGGATGTTGTAACCATCGACGGACATGATGTGGAGCAAATCAGCAATGCGGTGGATAATGCGAAAAAATCCGCGAGCAAACCGACCCTTATTCATGCCAAGACGGTAAAAGGCAAAGGGGTTTCATTTATGGAAAATCAGTATGGATGGCATGGAGTTGCTCCAAAACCGGAAGAACTGGAAGCGGCACTAAAAGAATTGGAGAATTAGAATGAAGAAAGCAACGAGAGAAGCCTATGGCATAGCATTAGCGGAACTGGGTAAAACAAATGACAAGATTGTAGCACTGGATGCTGACCTTTCCAAGTCAACCAAGAGTGCGGATTTTCAAAAAGAATTTCCGGAGCGTTTTTTCAATGTCGGAATCGCCGAGCAAAATATGATGGGAATGGCGGCGGGAATGTCCATGGTCGGATTGATTCCTTTTGCTTCCACATTCGCAATGTTTGCAACCGGCAGAGCTTTTGAGCAGGTGCGAAATTCCATCGCTTATCCGAAAGCCAATGTAAAAATCGTCGGCAGCCATTCCGGACTTACCGTCGGAGAGGATGGGGCGACCCATCAGGCGCTGGAAGATATCGCATTGATGAGAAGCATTCCGAACATGGTAGTCATCGTACCGAGCGACGCAACGGAAACGACGGCGGCAATCAAAGCGGCGGCGGAGCATTACGGACCGGTCTATATTCGAACCGGGCGAATGGCGGTTGAAGATGTGCATCCGAACGGAGTGGATTTCAAAATCGGTCGCGGAGAAGTGCTTGCGGATGGAAAAGATGTAGCGATTATCGCAACCGGAATCGGCGTAAAGATGGCGCTCGATGCAGCCGAAGAACTGAAAAAAGATGGCGTGAACGCACGAGTCATCAACCTATCCACCATCAAACCGATTGACGAAGAGCTGATTATAAAAGCGGCAAAAGAATGCGGCAAAATCGTAACGGTGGAAGAGCACAATATTATCGGGGGACTCGGCTCGGCGGTCGCGGAAGTCGTATCTCAAAGCCATCCGGTCATTGTACGACGAGTGGGCGTTCATGACCAATTCGGACAATCCGGAAAGCCGAACGATTTGCTTGAGAATTACGGATTGAACAAAGAAGCCGTAATTCAAGCGGCGAAAAAATAAGGTAAAGAGGTAGCTATGGTAACGATTCAATTTTCAAAAGTGAGAGACAATGCGATTATACCGAGCAAGCGTGATGAAGATGCGGGATATGATATCTATGCATGCTTCAGCGAATCGTATTTGATTATCAATTCTCATCAGACGGTCAAGGTGCCGACCGGTATTGCGAGCAGCTTTTCCGCAGATTTTTGCATGATACTCAAAGAGAGAGGTTCCACCGGCACGATGGGAATCGGACAACGCTCCGGCGTAATCGACAGCGGCTATCGAAACGAATGGCTCATTCCGGTGACCAATCACAACGACAGACCGATTATCATCATCAAAGAAGACCACAAAAACAGCGAAGAATATCAAGCCTTCAAAAGACAGAACGACTTTATAGAATACAGCTATGAAAAAGCGCTTTGTCAGGCATTGCTCGTTCCGGTGCCGCGCTCAAAAGCGGTTGAAGTCAGCTATGAAGAATTGTTGGAGAATAAATCCGAAAGAATGTTGAACGGATTCGGCAGCACGAACAAGTAAAACGAAATTTTACACATTCGTTTTCTATTTTCTCAAAAAGAAACGACGATAAGCTGCTGAAAGAATCCGAAAGAAAGCGGGCTTAGAATAAAAGATAAAGCGACCTTCCAAAGTCAGATTATAAATCCGACGATTGGGGTCGCTTTTTTATGCCTTATCGCAAGGTTTGATATGAAGTGTGTTCTGTAAGAAACTACATAGCGAATCGAAACGGAAAATTATATTGACATTTTGCGTTGCAAAAACGCGACGCAAATGCAACGCAAAAGTTTTCGTTGCAAAATCGAAGGCTTTTTATGATACAGATGAAGTAAAAAATAGAATTTGAGATAAAGCAAAACCTACAAAACAAAGAAAAATAAAACTACACAGCGAATCGAAACGGAAAATTATATTGACATCTTTTCGTTGCAAAAATGCGACGCAAATGCAACGCAAAAGTTTTCGTTGCAAATCAAAATATGTTTTGCTAGAATAAAAGTGGAAGAAGGTGAGTGAATGAGCAAACGCGAAAGTAAAATTTTAGAGTTTAAATCGGATATTTCAAACTCATTTCTAAAAACGGTTTCAGCTTATGCAAATTACGGAACGGGAAAAATAATTTTCGGAATTGATGATAGCGGAGAAACGGTAGGATTGAAGGATTTACAGGAAAATTGTTTATCGATTGAGAATAAAATCAACGACAATATCAAACCATTGCCCAAATATACTTTAAGCATGGATAAAAAGAGTAAGACGATAATTCTCGAAGTATCGGAAGGGATGTATAAACCGTATTTATACAAAAACAAAGCATATAAAAGAAATGATACATCCACAATCGAAGCGGATAGGTTGGAATACAATCGGCTGGTGTTGGAAGGTGCGAATCAAAACTATGAAGAGCTTCCGTCAACAAATCAAAATCTGACATTTTCTTCTTTAGAGACTCAGTTGAAGGAAAAACTCGGCATTGAAAAAGTGACGATGGATATTTTTAAGACATTGGAGCTTTTTTCGGAGAAGAACGGATATAATCACGCAGCGGAAATTTTGGCGGATAACAATTCGATTGAAGGACTGGATATTGTTCGCTTCGGCAAAAATATGGATGAATTTTTAGAGCGGGAAACGATGCAAGGCTCTATTTTGGAGCAATACGAAAAAGCGATTGCATTATATAAAAAAAATTATCAGTATGAAATAATCGATGGAGCTCAGCGACAGCCAAGAGAAAAAATTCCGGAGAAGGCTTTTCGAGAAGCGGTTGCCAATGCGATTGTCCATCGGACTTGGGATACGAAAGTGCATATTCGAATCCTGATGCATGAAGATAAAATTGAAATAATTTCTCCGGGCGGATTGATGAGCGGTATTTCGGAAGAAGAGTATTTGAGAGGACAGATTTCATTGCTTAGAAATCCGATTTTGGCAAATGTGTTTTTCAGGCTCAGATATATTGAAAAATTCGGGACGGGCATTCGTCGCATCAACTATTCTTATGAAAACAGCATTATCAAGCCGGAATATCAGATATATGAAAACTCGATCACAATTATTTTGCCATTGTTTGATGAAGAAAAAGAAGTGTTGAGCGCTGATGAAAAAGCAATATTTGATTTGCTGAACGGAAGAAGTTTGTCACGAGCCGAAATTCAAACACAGAGCCGGATGAACAAGGATAAGGTGATTCGTATCCTGAATAATTTGATTGAAAAGAATACAATTCAGCGAATCGGTACCGGACGAGGAACGAAATACAAAAAGATATAGAAAACGATGATATGAGCCGAAAAGTTGGATTTTCAGCGTAGCAGAGATATGAATGCTACGCTGTTTTTATGCGGATAAGAAACAATCTCAACTAAGAAAACTGTTATTGCTATGTAGTGTCTGCTCATTAACCGCGACTCAAAACAAACTCTTTTTTAAGCCTC
>JAUNKE010000072.1 GCA_030532905.1 Peptostreptococcaceae bacterium | reverse complement strand
TGGCTTGCTCTTATGAGTTTGCCATTTTTTTTAGGGGCTATTTTGCAACAGCCCCGAATTTACTCCGATTTTTGCGGCACATCGTATTCAAAATTTCCCTGCTTGCGCATCGCAAGAATATGAGCCAGCTCGCCGCCGAGCACGACGATGATTCCGCTCCAATACAGAAACAAAAGCATGATGATGATGGCACCGAGTGAGCCGTAGATGATGGAAAATCGTCCGAAGTTGGAAGTGTAATACGAAATTCCCAGCGACATGATAATCCACAAGCTGACGGCAAAGGTCGCTCCGACGAAGGTATATCGTCTCGGGAATCCTTTCGGTACGATGATATTATACAGCACCGCCAAGATGACAATCAAAGCGGCAAGCGGCATGGTCCAGCGTATGATTTGCCAAATCGTTCCCCAATGGTCGCCCAAGCCGAAGTACATAATGATTCGATTGAACAAATCTTTGCCGACGGATGCAAACAAAAGCGACAGAAAAGTCATCACGAGCATGATGGCGGTCAGCGGATAACTGATGAGACTTTTGAGAAAGCTGATCGGTTTTCCTCTTCGAAATGCGCGATTGAGTGAGAAAAGCAGCGACTGAATCGCTTTGGATGCGACGCCGATGGTCGTCACGGCACTGAAAGTGAAGATGCCGGGACTTTGCGTAAGTGATAATTGATGCAGATAAGCATCCAATATATAAAGCATATTCTCCGGAATGAAACGCTGCCATTGGCTGATGATTTGCTGTGTATTAAAATCCATCATCGTGATGATTTGGTTGACAAGCATTAAAAACGGAAACAGAGAAAGCACAAAAAAGTAGGCAAGCTGCCCGCCCAGTTGTGAAAGATTGTCCTGTCCGTAGCGCCTGATTAAAGCTTTGATGCTGTACCAAATCACATGGTCGTCGGGATGCGGTTGTAATTTGTCTTGGATTTTTTTAATAAAACTCATTGAATTTCCTTTCGTTTGCAATTTATTGATTTTCGTTCGATTTCATAGTTATTTTCCATCCGTTCTTTCGGATAGAATTCTCTGCGGAAGTTTTTCCTCATCCGGCGTGATATAGACGGTGCCGTAGTCATCGTAAATGACCATGCCGGGTCTCGCGCCATTGGGCTTTTTCACATTTTTTCGCGGAGCATAATCGACCGGAACCTGTGCGGAGGCTCTTGCCTGTGAATAATATGCCGCCAACATCGCGGCTTCATAGAGCGCTTCTTTGCTCACTTCGTCCAAAGTGGCTTTGATAATCACATGGGAGCCCGGAATTTCTTTCGTGTGTAACCACACATCGCTCGGCGAAGACAATTTGAGCGTGAGTTGGTCGTTTTGCGTATTGTTTTTTCCGACAAAAATTTTGTATCCGTCGGACGAAACGAATTCCATCGGAGAAGAGACGACTTTTTTCTTGTTCTTGCTTCCGGGGCTTTGCGAATAATAGCCCTGCTTGACCATTTCGTCGCGGATATCCTCGATGGCATCGAGCGAATCGATATTGTTGATGGATACCATCACATTCTCCAAATAGTTCAGCTCATCTCTCGTCTGCTCGAGCTGCGAACTCAACTCGTGGATTCTGGATTTCGCTTTATTATATTTTTTGTAATAAGACTGCACATTTTCCGATGGCGAAAGATTTTCATTCAAAGGAATCAAAATCGTCGGCATGTCCGGTTCATTGTAGTCGATGACCGAGATTTCCTTCATCCCTTTTTGAATCTGATAAATATTTGCCGTCAGCAACTCGCCCAAACGGGAAAATTCGTCCAGACTTTTCGCCTCGTTGATTTCGTCGATTTGCTTCTGCAATTTGGTGCGCAGTCGCTCGATTTTGATTTGCAAAGACTTGCGCAATCCGTAAGTCTTCTGGCTGATGCGCTCTTTCAAATCCTTGCCGTAGTAAAATTCTTCCGCCGCCTGAGAAATTGAATTTTTTTCATCAACGATGCCCTCATTGTCGTAGATGGTCAACATGATGGAAGAAAAATCGAGAATCTCTCCATTCTTTCGATAGGCGATGCAGGGCGCGAATTCATTGTTTTTGATATGCTCGAACAATCGCTCGAAAGAATTTTTGAGCCGCTCGTATTTTACCTCATCCAATTCATAAGTCGTATCGACATCCGAAATATTCGCCATATAGCAAAGCTGCTTGGCGGAAATCGGCGCGATTCCTTCAAAGGAAGTATAGATTGCTTTATAGACACTCTGACTTTTGGCTTTGAGCAGGGCGATAAATTCGTCCAATGAAATCTCATCGAGCGGGTTGCGTTTGTCCTGCGCGGGCGGCAATAGGAATGGACGCTGCGGCAAGACTTCGCGAATCGAGCTCATCGACAGCGGTACTCTTTTGATGGAGTCGATGATGAGATTGCTTTCTTTGTCAATCAGAATAATATTGCTGTGTTTTCCCATGATTTCAATCGACAGGGTTTTTACTTTAAGATTGCGCAGTTCATCGTATGCTTCCACATCGATTAAAATATGGCGATCCAAATTATTTTGTGAAACCGACAAAATGCGACCGCCACCGAGATGTTTACGCAGCAACATCAAAAACATCGGCGCCTGCAACGGATTCTCTTTTTTATAATCCTTTGCGAGATAGATGCGCGGATTGGCGGAGTTCGCGCTGATGAGCAATTTATAGTTTTGTTGTTTGTTTCGAATCGTGAAAAGCAGCTCGTCTTTTTCCGCCTGATTTATTTTATCAATTTTTCCGCCAACGAGTTCCTGACTCAACTCGTGAGCGATTGCTTTTATCGTAATTCCGTCTAATGCCATTTTTTCCTCTTTTCGTCTTGAGATGAACCGGATTTTCTTTATCATCATAACCGCTTTCAATGGATGTCATTTGATTTAGAAATATAATTGGTTTTGATGATTTCCGGTTAAAATTTTGATTCGTGTTGTCTTTTTTGGATAACAAAATCCAAAGCCCTATCTTTACATTCTACCCAATCCGAGCATTTTCCAAAAGCATTTGTGAAAAGTATTGAAGTGAATGTGAAATTGTAAATCAAAATTGGAAAAGCAAAAAGCAAATCAACATGTAAAATCTCGGGTTGAAATTCGAAATCGAAGATTGAAAAAACAAAGCATAAATTTAAAAGATGCGAGCAGGGGAATAACAGCAATCAAGGGGGCGGTTTTGAGCCGTGATTCAAAAAGTAAAAATGATGATGTTTTGTTTTAATAAAGCGGGATGCATACTGCAAAAAATATTGATAAATCTTACTTGAAAGGGTATAATAAGAGTAGAAAGGGGTCGGTAGATTTGGTAGATATTCAAATAGACAAAGTTACGGATTGTTTGGTAGATAAATCTACCGGGGAAGAAGTGAATACAGCGGTTTCTCTGATTACTCCTAAGAAAAAAGATTTCAAGGATTGGCTTTTTGATTGGACAAAGCCCAAAAAAGACGGAGAAAAAGTATATTCTTTGTTTGTTGAAGGTTCCGATGTTGTGCAGGGGCTTGTATCAGTGAAGTTTGAATATGGTGGAGTATTTGTTGGAATTGTTGAATCTGCACCGCATAACAAGGGCTTGAATGGAAAGTATGAGGGTGTTGGAGCTCACTTATTTGCAATTGCCTGTAAAGAAGCGCAGGATAATGGGATGGATGTTGTATTCTTTGATGCAAAAACAAATCTCATTCCTTACTACAAAAAGATTTTAGGGGCTGAGCAGATAGGTAGCAGTCAAAGAATGCTGATTGAAGGAGAGGCTTTTGAAAACCTTGTAAGGATATACTTTAAGAAAGGGTGATGGATATGAAGAAAAATAAAATCCCGACTCCATACAGAAGTTTGGATCAAATCGCAAAAAACGGCGCATTCACAGAAGGAAAAAATTTATATCCTAAACTGGATATGAAAGCCATTAGGAAATTCTGCAAAGAAGAACGCAGGGAATATTCATCCTTGACCGACAAAGAACTTGCACGATTTAGTATGTCATAATATAATTTGAAAACAAAGCAATCTCAAAAGGGGTTGCTTTTTTGATATAAGACCTTAGGCAATAGTCGTTAAAAGGTCTATTTTTTATGTCGAAATTCCGATCGCTCCAGCGGTAATGAAATAGTTGTCGTTGCTCGTTACACACAATGAACAATCAAATGTACCGAGAAGGATAGACGATGAAAAGAGATTTTCTGAAGGAATTGAGATTTTCTGAGGGGCAATTCAATCGGATTACCAAAGAAGAATTTGCAAATATAATATTCTCAACTTTCCCATCGGAAAAACAATTTGAATACATTGAAATGTAGTCTGTTGAGATGAAATTTTTACATTCTTGACATGAAAAAAGCACCCAACTTTGGTATCATAGATACAAACACAAAAATCTAAAGAAAGGTGCTCACTACTATGATAACTCATAATTGCTTTTTTGACCAGTCCCAATCTAAAATTTTAAAGGCTTTTAAAGAACTTCAAATCGGAAAATTTCTTAGAAAATCTAACATTACAAAGTCTCAAGGTTTTTCTTCTTTGGAAATTTTTAAATTTATTGTGCTGTTGATATTCCATCAGAAGAATCTTTATCGCTTTTTGCAGTCCAAGTACAACGAGTCCGCTTTTTCCAAGAACACTTATTATCGCTTCTTGAATGACTCGTCTTCCAATTGGCGTAAGTTTTTGTTGTACTTGTCTGCGTTTGTTGTTTCGCATTTTTCTAATTTAACTTGTTCCAAACGAGTCAAAACATTGGTGTTGGATGATTCGATTTACACTCGCAATCGAAGTAAATCGGTAGAATTATTAGCTCGGGTTTATGATCATGTCAGCAAGAAATATCAAAGAGGGTTTTCTTTACTCACTTTAGGTTGGACGGATGGGCAGAGTTTTGTTCCGATGGCTTTTAATTTACTCTCTTCTGCGAAGCAGCATAATTGCCTTTGTCCCATGTCTTCCGACACGGATCGGCGCTCGAATGGTTACCGCTTTCGAACGGATAGCTTGTTACCTAAAACCGATGCCGCTATCCGGTTAGTTCAAAGTGCTCTTGATTTTGGAATTCAAGCACAGTATGTCTTAATGGATAGTTGGTTTACCACTGAGCCTTTTTTACAGCGTCTTCTTGATTTAGGCATGCATTCAATTGGAATGGTTAAACAGCTCAAGCAGCGTTATTTCTTTCAAGGCAAATTCTATACCTTGCACCAGCTCAAACGCTTCGTTTCTTTTCATGGCAATAAGAATATCTTCGGTTCTCTTCTCGTCACCACCAAAAATGGCTTGTTGGTGAAAATTGTTTTCGTTAGAAATCGCAACAAGCGCAGTGAATGCCTCTATCTGTTGAGTACCGATTGTAGCGTGGATGATCAGGAAGTGGTTCGCATTTATGGGAATCGTTGGTCGATTGAATGCTTTTTTAAGTGCGCGAAATCATTCTTAGGCTTGGGGAAAGAATTCCAAAGCCGCAACTACGGTGCTTTGGTTTTTCATACAACGATTGTTTTTACAAGGTATATCTTGTTGGAATGGGTTCGCCGACATCAATGCGATATGAAAACTTATGGCGAGTTGTTTTTTATGTTTTGCGATGATATTCAAGACATGACTTTGTTTGAAGCCTTACGGAGTTTAATGGCTTTATTTGTTAAACATATTTCTGCATCAGAATCAGAAATCCAATTTGTCTTAAAAAGTAAAGTATGCGATTGGATTGCTTCGCAAGCTCCTTATATCAAACTTTTATTCGCAAATTTGAGCTGGGAAAGTTGAATAATATTAAAATCTAATAAACTGTAGAGAAATATCATATTTTCCGTTCCTATGGAACGGTGGGGTTCTAGACCTAACCCGATTTTCAAGCAAAGCGATGAAAATCGGGTTAGGTCACATGCATGGGTTGACGAGATATACAACGACTGAAGGGAGATTGTATATCCGTAACCTACTGCCACCGTTCCCTACAAGGTGGGAAACAAAAAAACAGTAATTCAAAATACAAATTATTGACAACTATTCTTTCCCAATGGGTTTTAGTATAAATTATACTGCAAGGATTGCAACTGAAAACTAAAAAATGAAGATAAAGCTCTTTATAACGATCCGACAAAAGGAACTTTAAAATGAAGCTACATAAAATATCCACTTGCAAGACGGTGCATTAAAAGATAAGGTTGTGGTATAATGATTATAGAGAAAATTTTTATCTGACATATACATATTGCATTTAGTAGCTACAATTCGGTGGGAGTATGGATTTAAAAAAATATTGGGAAGCGGCTTTGCAACAAGAAGCTGAAATCTTGAAAAGCTTTTTTCATAAAGATGCCTGTATCAATTGGCACAATACGAACGAGCAGTTTACGGTGGAGGAATTTGTCAGAGTGAATTGCGAATATCCCGGCGAATGGGACGGGGAAATAGAAAAAATTGTCGAAAAAGAGGAATTGCTCATATCGGTCGTGCATGTATTTTCGAGAGATAAGAAGATGTCCGCTCATGTGACTTCATTTATGAAATTAGCGGATGATAAGATTATTCTGATGGATGAGTATTGGGGTGATGATGGCAGTCCGCCGAGGTGGAGAAAAGAAATGAATATCGGCAAAGCCATCAAAAATAAAGCGGAATTATAAAGGAAGTGTTTATGAAAATTGTAGCGATCTATGGGCAAAGTCACAAAGGTATAACTTATCAGGTCACAAGGAATTTGATTCAAAAAATCGGTGGGGAAACGAAGGAGTATTTTCTTCCGAGAGATTTTGGGGAGTTTTGTGTAGGATGTAATTTGTGTTTTTTGGAAAGTGAAGAAAAATGTCCGCATTTTTCTTCTTTGAAAGATATTACAACAAGCATTGATGAGGCGGATGTTCTGATTTTGGCAAGTCCGGTGTATGTATTCCATGCGAGCGGTCCGATGAAAGCATTTTTAGACCATTACGGCTATCGTTGGATGGTACATAGACCCGAAGAATCGATGTTTTTGAAACAAGCGGTTTGTATTTCGACTGCTATGGGGGCAGGGATGAAATTGGCAAATAAAGATATGATGGACAGCTTATTATTTTGGGGCGTAGGAAAAATATATCGATTGGGTGTTGCGGTTTTATCTATGCACTGGGATGAGGTGGATGAGAAAAAGAAAAGAGCTATTGACAGGGCAACATCCAAGATTGAAAAAAAGATTTTATCCGCTCACGGCAGGGTGAAACCGAGTATAAAAACTCGAGTAATGTTTTCGCTAATCCGGCTTTTTCAGAAAAGAAGGCTCAATGAAACGGATGCTCAATACTGGGAAGATAAAGGTTGGTTTGGAGATAAACGACCTTGGAATATGAAGAAGAAGTTTTAATCGTTGAGAAGAAATTTCACTTTGGAATTATAAGGAAGGATTCGCGAATGAAAATAAAATTTCAAAATCCGGGCTTTGAACATTCGATTGACAGCATATTGCTTTTTCAAACGGAAGAACAGACACCTTTTTGGTCGGAGACTTTATCGTATTTTTATCCGCAGGTTGATAAAAATGAATTGGCAATGCGCACGATGGAGCGGAAAAAGGATTATTTGTGCCAAGTGCTGTCGGGAGTTTATGATGAAATAAAAAATGAGCTCGACGAGAAGGTGATTCTTTATGAGCAACATTTTATGAAGTATAAGGAGCAGATTGAAGATGCATTATCCGATGCCTTTGAGACGGATACGAGATTGCTTTTCAACGATTTGCACGCAAATTTATCGATGAATCCGGTTTGCCCGAGATTCTTGCGCGAGCGATATTTTGATTTGTTCTACAAAAACAGTGAGCGAGGTGCGCTGGGGGTTTCGCTCCACGAAGTCATTCATTATCTTTGGTTTCATGTGTGGAATAAAACATTCGGCGACTCTTACGACGAGTACGATGTACCCTCGCTCAAATGGATTTTAAGTGAAATGGTTGTGGAAAGCATTATGAGCGATTCGCGATTAAGCTCCATCAATCCGTATTATCCGAGAGAAAACGGGGGATGTGTCTATCCATATTTTTACACGATGAATTTGGAAGGCGAGCCGATTTTAGACACGCTGGCTAAAATGTATCAGCAAAACTCGATTGCCGATTATATGAGAATTGCATTTGATTACTGCTTGACACATGAAAAAGCGATTCGCGGGCATATCGAGCAATGTGAAAATCAGATGTAATTTTTGGGATTTGAGATAGGAAGTGATGCGTTGGAAGAGCTGTTGTTGGAATTTTTTGATGCGGAAAATCGTCGCGATTGGGAGAAGTATAAACAATTCTTACATCCGGAAGTAATTTGGAAATTATATGGCGCTCCGAATAAAGAGATAGCGGGCATTGAGCAATATATGGAGACGATGATGAAGGCTTATGAGAATACGGATGTTCAATTCTCATGTGAGGATATGAAAGTTTCATCCGATAAGAATCGTATCGTCGCATACTTGGTCAACGATTTCGGCATACGGTCGGTGGATGTGTTTGATTTCAAAGACAATCTTATCTATCGCGAATATGAATTTATACTGGAATAAGGGAGAGATGAAAAAATTATATTATATTTTATATCTGTTTTTCGGGGCGACGACTTTTGGGAGCGCGATGTGGATTATTGCAACCGGAAGAGATATTAAAAATGCCTATTGGCTGATTGCCCCGATGTCGCTGAACTTTCTTTTCAGAACCTTGTATTAAAATGCAAAGGATTGGTTTTCTTGAAAACACAGGAGGTAAAAGAGATATGCTTAAATATTATAAACTGCTGGATAAAGTAAATTATGGAACAATCATAAAAGCAATAATAGAAAAAGAAAAAGAAAAAGAGACAAAAAGAAGAAAGTTTTATCAGTTTGTTTTTGGAAAAGATGAATGGGTAGAAACCACTATATTTTTGCTATACGCATGGATTGAAGGCGATTTTTTTGGCGAGTACAAAGAAATAGATGAGAAAACAGCATTAGAAATTATCAAAAAAGACAGTGAAAAAATGGATAGATTGCTTGAAAATGCAAAATTTCTAATTAAAGAAGCCCACAAGGATCAAAAAGACAAAGCAGGGGAAGAATATACAAAGCATTTGGAAACCGTTGCGAAATCCGTACGATCGAAATATGAGGATAAGGAGTATGAAATATGTGCATTATTACATGATATTTTGGAAGATACTGATGTTACAGTAACAGAATTAAGAAAAATTGGATTTACTGAACGGATTATTAATACTATTAAGGTTCTCACCAAAAAGAAGAGAGAAGACTATATGGAATATATCCAAAGAGTAAAGAAAGACCATATCGCAAGAGCAATAAAGAAAGAAGATTTGAAACATAACATGGACATTTCGAGAATAGAAAATCCATCAGAATCAGACATTAAAAGAGTTGAAAAATATAAAAAAGTGCTAAAATTATTGGAAGAGTATTAGATAGAAGATTTTTTATAAATCATATTATGATTACTAATTAGATGTTTCAATATTTAGAGGGAGG
>JAUNKE010000071.1 GCA_030532905.1 Peptostreptococcaceae bacterium | reverse complement strand
TACGGTGGTGTGAGAGGTCGGCTACTCAAATAATGGGTAGCCTCCTACTCGATTCCAGCGTTTGTTGCTGCGAATAGTTCTTTGTCATTTTTCCGGTGATAATCAGAGAAATCCAGTAGAATACATTCCAAATCAAAAGTGAAAAAGAGAACACCCGAATCTTTACAATTTCATCTTGTCCGATTACTAAAGAAAGAACCGTCAAAAATACAATCAGATGTAATATGCCGGAGATAATATATGCTTTCCCTAAGAATTTTAATCCGAATTCCCAAGTTTCCTGATTGGATAGATTCAAGACTTTATTGTAGAAAGGGTCTTTATTATACATACCGGTTGATTTTTTTATATAATATATACCTAATGCCGGCAATGTGAATGACATTATCAGATTTAGAAGAATGATTATCCGAATAAAGGCTGACATAACCCACCTCCTTAAATTTCGTCACGATATTCACTTATATCATTTCTACCCGCTTTGAGTAAATAAAACACATATCCCGATAGAAATTCAAAGAAGATTTTTGCATAAAAATTTGCTTGACGAGAATTTGAATGTTAAAATACAATTAAGTGAAAAATATTTTTGTGTAAAGGAGAAGGAAAATGAACCGAAAAATTTTTACAAAAGGGATGGCGATTTTTTTGTTGTGCGCAATACTTACCGGCTTCACTGCTGTATATGCGGAATCGGAGAACTATTTTTTCTATTGGAAAGACGGGAAAATATATATAAGCAATTATTCCGAAACCTTTGCTTTGACGGAAAATAAATTGACCGGAGATCTTGAACAAGCAAGAAATGAACATTTTAGAGGAATTCAAAACAATAACAAATATATTTTTTCAGACCGTTTTGAGAGAAATGAGCAACAAAAGGAATGGATAGAATATATCTTTGATTTAAAAATTGTGGATTTGAAAGAAGGCGCAAAAGTAAAATTGATTGATACGGGAATTGCTTCTTTCAGTATCAACGAAGCTGAAAAAAGAATTACCTACTTGAAAAAGCATAATAAATCTGATGAGAAATATGATTTAATGCAATTAGACATTAGCACAATCTCTTCAAAACCGGTATTGATTGATAGCGATGTAAACAGATATTATTTAACAGACAATCAAGGTGAATCGATTTTTTATACGAAGCATGAATCGATTGATGATATTTATTACTATCACCAAGGAAAGAAAAGTGTTGTTGCAAGAGGGCTTTTGCTTGATGTCAGCTTTGACGGTAAAAAATTTTTGTTTGCTGACGGTACGGCATTATATAAACAGATAATCGGTAAAGAAAAAATCTTGATTGATAACGAATATGAAGATTTGTTGGATATCGACAGAGCGTTTGACACGATTTTTTATTTCAAAAAGGATGGGATCTATAAGAAGAAAGGGAATGAAGCGAGTCAAAAGATAACGGATAAAGTCAAGAGTATCTATGAAGAACATTCCAAAGTCTATATTACTCCGTCGAAAGAGACTTTCTTTGTAATCGAAAACGGTCAAGATATCCGAATTCCGTATAGAGATTTGATTCAAGATGATTTGAATCGAGGTGTTTATAACAAACTTTCCAAAACGGATAAGTTTGTTGTTGATAATATAAGAAAAAAGATTCGTACGGGTAAGGAATTTGCCATCAGTAGCAAAAATATATATTTTTATGATGGAGAAAAGATGAATCTGATTAGCGGTGAAGCGGTGTATTCATCAATGGATATTAGTATAGAGCCGGAAGGAACACCATATAAATTTTATGAGCCAAAGAAGAATGCTGAGGGATTGATAAGGATGCTTAATCCCCAAAAAATAAACAAGGTGCGATTATCCGAACATAAAATCAGCGAAAATCTGGATAACGAAATCAGAGGACGACTTTTTGATACGGCACAGTATCATCTGCACCAAGGAACAAAAAAAGTTTGGAGTTCAAAACCGGGAATTGATTTTGCAATTCTGGATTTGGATGGAAAAATTTATATGTCAAACAATACTGATACTGAGGAAATTTTGGAATTCTATGAAGCGACCATCGATGGTGGCGGGGTAAGTAAAGTGAAATATACCGGTGCATATCATGATGCGATGAAAAAAGAGTTCAGCTTTGGGGAGAAAAAAGTTTCTGTCGAGATAAAAAAAGAAAATGGCGGGGTAACACTCTATGTCAACAATAAAAAAGCCGGTTTTACAAAAGGGCAGATTGATTTTTTACAGAGTGCTTTCTCCGATACAATTATATTTTTCTTATATGAAGTCAGTGCGCGTGATGGAAAAGCGGATATCAAAGCATTTTACAACGACAAAGTTGTCGATGTAATAGATGATTTGTATGATCCGACCATATTGTTTACTAAGAAAGGCGATTTTGCCGTTTACGGTTCATTGGGTAAAGAGCAAAAATCAAATCTGTATTATTTTGACGGCAACAAACTTAAAACGCTGGACACGGGGTTGGGTCCTCAGAAATAAAAAAACACAAAAGTAAGCCGCTTCTTTTTACCTAATTCAAAGTATTTTGTCGTTGCCGATTGCGATTGAAAATCCCAATTACGATTTTAGATTGACGAATAGAAATAAAATCGATAAAATGAAAGCAGAGCTCCCTGTTGAAAAGAAACTTTTGAACTGAAAATAGATATAGGAGAATAATATGGCAAATGATACTTTGGATAAAATCAAACTAGGCTTTACGAAGATTGGCGTAAAGGCAAGCTCCACCAGAGAAAAGCAAAAAATAAAAAGTAAAGCCCTACTCACCGAAAAGGAAGTCACCAAACTTCTTCAATCGCTGGGCGAGACCGTCTATGAAATGTGGATGGAAGGCTCTACCGATTTTACGCCGTTGGAAAATAAAATTGAAGAAATCAAAGCGAAAAAAATTGAAGTGGAAGAACTGATTGTCGAAATCGGCAATATTGATGAGCGGGACAAACGCATTATTGAAGAGCATGAGCATAAGATGATGGAGGAGCAAGCTCGACGCAAACAGGAAGCTTTGGAGAAAAAAATTCAGAAAGAAGAAGAGAAGCGTCAGCGCGCAGAAGAAAAAGTCAAAGCGGCGGAGCGTAAAGAGGAATCCGAGCGCGTCAATCAACCGCCACCGGAAGTCGTGGTGACACCACCGCCGGAGGAGCGTAAAGCGTTGCCGCTCGAAAAAGTGCAGGAGCAAGCACCACAGGAGAGCGCTTCAAGCGCGGATTCAGATTCCGGCATCGCGAATGCATCGAGCGAGCCGGTATTGTCAAACGAAAGTTCGGAGAACACCGACGAATCGAATTTGAGTGAGATGCCGAAGCAAGAGAACTCGGAAAGCGCACCACAAAGCAATTTGGTTTGTCCCAACTGCGGAATGAGTTACGACAGAGTAGTCAAGTTTTGTGGGGAATGTGGTACCAAGATGCAACAATAAAGCATAAAATTAAAATTATAGAGCAAAACCTAATTGATTGTTACGGTCGATTAGGTTTTGCTTTTTAGAAGTGCGATTTCAAAGCGTAAGCAGCGGAATATCTTGCACAAAGATTGTAAAAACCGATATTTTTCGATATAATTTAGAGAGGTCAAAGCATAACTGAAAACCTATGACGAAAGGATGACTATGAGCAAAGAAAATTTGATAAATCAAAAAGAGAAAATAAAATTGACACAGATGGTTCGGGCGGCAGGCTGAGCCGGCAAAATTTCGCCAATGGATTTGGCAAATGCGTTGACGGCAATTCCGAAGATGAGCAATGAAAATCTGATTGTCGGACTGGAAACATCCGACGATGCAGCCGTTTATAAAGTATCGGATGATAAAGCCATCATCCTCACCCTTGATTTTTTTACGCCGGTTGTCGATGATCCCTATACTTTCGGGAAAATCGCGGCGGCAAATTCTCTCTCCGACATCTATGCGATGGGCGGCGAGCCGACGGTGGCGATGAATATCGTCTGCTTTCCGAAATGTGTCGATATGAATGTTTTGAAAGAAATTATGCGAGGCGGTGCCGAAAAAGTAATGGAATCCGGCGCGGTGCTCGTCGGCGGTCACACCGTCGATGACAATGAGCCCAAATACGGATTATCCGTCACCGGCATGGTGCATCCGGACAAGGTTCGCGCCAATGCACATGTACGAGTGGGCGATGTACTCATCCTGACGAAGCCGATCGGAACGGGAATCGTCAACACCGCCATCAAAGGCGAAATCGCATCCGACGAGGACTATGAGGAAGCGGTACGGACGATGGAATATCTCAATAAATATCCGGCGATGGCGATGCAAAATATCGAAGTCAACGGCGTGACCGATGTCACGGGCTTCGGATTGGTCGGCCATACCATCGAAATGGCGGAAGGCTCCGATGTCACGATTGAGCTTTTTGCACAACAGGTGCCGATGCTGAAAAACGCAAGAAATTTTGCATCGATGGGAATCATTCCCGCAGGCGCATACACGAATATGGAATACTTCGGACCGCGCGTGCAGACGGAAGAAAATATCGAGCAGAGCATCCTCGATGTGCTCTACGACCCGCAGACTTCGGGGGGACTTCTCATATCCGTTGCCGAAGAAAATGCGCAAGCGTTGATTCAATCGCTCCAAGACAACAAAGCGCTCTGCTATGCGATAATTGGTCAAGCGGTTGCGAAAGAAGATAAAGCGATAAAAATTTGTAATAAATAAGGAAGATGCAATCGCAGAGGCGGTTGCAAAAGGTAAAGCTATGTCAAAAGAACTATTGCGCCATCTGCCGAAGGTGGATGAGCTTTTGCAAAATGAAAGATTGTTATCCGTTACCAAGAAACTCAATCAGGAATATCTTGTGCAAATCATTCGAGAAGAAATTGAATGTGTGCGCGCATCGATTTTGGCAGAGACCTTCCCTGCAAATCATATCGACAGGGAAGCAATTATCGGCAATATTGAAAAAAGAATACAGAAAGAATTCGACTTCGGGCTCAAAAAAGTCATCAACGGCTCCGGCGTCGTATTGCATACGAATTTAGGCAGAGCACCGATGCCGGCGGCAGTCAAATCCGCGCTCGATGAAATTCTGTACGGCTACTGCAATTTGGAATATGAAATCGACAAAGGCATGCGCGGATCCAGACATGACCATCTCAAAGGACTCATTCAAAAGCTGACCGGTGCCGAAGATGTGCTCGTCGTCAACAACAATGCCGCGGCAGTAATGCTCGTGCTTTCGACGATGGCAAAAGGCAAGGAGGTCATCGTATCGCGCGGGGAGCTGGTAGAAATCGGCGGCTCCTTCCGCATTCCGAAAGTCATGGAGCACAGCGGCGCGATTCTAAAAGAAGTCGGAAGCACCAACAAGACTCATCTGCATGACTATGAAGAATCCATCGGCGAAAATACGGCGGCGCTGATGAAGGTGCATACGAGCAATTTCAAAATTCAAGGCTTTAGCGACAGCGTTTCCGTCAAAGAACTTCGCGCGCTTGCGGATAGATATGACTTGCCGATTATCGACGACTTGGGCAGCGGCGTCTTTTTAGACCTTCGCAAATACGGACTCGATTACGAGCCGACCGTCATGGACTCGCTCAGCGCCGGCGCGGACATCGTCACATTCAGCGGAGACAAATTGATGGGCTCCGCACAATGCGGCGTCATCGTCGGAAAGTCGAAATACATTGCGCAGATGAAAAAAAATAATCTGTTGCGCGCGCTGCGGGTGGATAAAATGACCATCACCGCCTTGACCGCGACGCTCAGCATGTATTTGGACAGCAGCAGTATCGAAAAAAATATTCCGGTGCTGCAAATGCTCAGCCAAGATATCGAAGTGCTCCGCGCCAAAGCCGACCGATTGCATCAGCAAATTGTAAGCGCCAAACCGCAGCTTTCGGAAATTGTCGAAGTGACGAGCTGTCAATCGATGGTGGGCGGCGGCTCCCTGCCGACACAGCTGATGAAAAGCTTCGGAATTCGAATCCGTCCGCAAGAGAGCACGGGAAAATTTGAAGAGCGCATGCGCATCACCGCGCCGCATATCGTCGGTCGCGTGGAAGAAGATATTTATTATTTGGATATGCGCACGATTTTTGACGAAGAAATTGAATCGGTTGCGAAAAAAATCATCGAGCTTTTGGGCTGATTTTTAGAAAGCGTATCAATTTACAGCAAAATTAACATACAAAGGAAAAAATATGAAACATATAATCATCGGAACCGCCGGTCATATCGACCATGGAAAAACAACACTCATCAAAGCACTTACGGGAATCAACACCGACCGTCTCAAAGAAGAGCAAAAGCGCGGGATTTCCATCGACCTCGGTTTTTCACATTTCGACCTGTCCGAGAGCGAGCGAATCGGAATCATCGATGTGCCCGGTCATGAAAGATTTCTAAAGAATATGCTTGCGGGCGTCGCCGGCATGGACTTTGTCATGCTCATCGTTTCCGCAGATGAAGGCGTGATGCCGCAGACGAGAGAGCATTTGGATATTTTGAATCTCATCGGACTCAAAAAGGGCATCGTCGTCATTACCAAAATCGACAATGTGGAAGAAGATTTTTTGCCATTGGTCGAAGAGGATATCAAAGAATCCATTCAGGGCACTTTTTTGGAAAACGCGCCGACCGTATTGGTGGACTCCATTTCGCAAAAAGGAATTCCCGAATTGATTCAGACCATTCGAAATCTCAGTGAAGAAATCGAGGGCAGAAACGAAATCGCGCCTGCACGAATGTATATCGACCGCATATTCAGCGTCAAAGGATTTGGAAATGTCGTGACGGGAACTCTGGTTGAAGGAACGGTGCGATTGGAAGACGAACTCATGCTCTACCCCGACGAGCAGAGAGTCAAAGTGCGCGGCATCCAAGTGCATTCCCAAAAATCCGACATCGCTTATGCCGGACAACGAGTTGCCATCAATCTGTCGGGAATCGACAAAGACAAAATCGAGCGCGGCGACACCCTTGCCGAGCCCAATACGATGACGCCGACGATGATGCTCGATTGTAAAATCAAGGTGCTTGAAAATGCGAGCAAGGATATGGAGCATTGGGACAGAATAAGACTTTACCATGGCGCGCGTGAAATCTTGGGACGCATCGTGCCGCTTGAAGATAAAGTTATTCATAGAGGGCAGGAAGGCTATGCGCAGATTCGATTGGAAGAAAAATTCGCCTGCAAAGCCGGAGATAAAATTATTCTGCGCTCCTATTCGCCGATGGAAACCGTCGGAGGCGGAACGGTGCTGGATGCCAATTCCAAAAAACATTCCTCCGCCGACGAGAGTCTTGTTGAGACTTTCAAAATCAAAGAAGCGGGCGAGCCGAAAGAAATCGTCGAAAGTCATCTGTTGCAGATGAGAGGATTTGTCGAGCCGAAAGAAATCGTTGAGACGCTCTCCTTCTCGGAAGTCATGCTCAAAGAGCTGATTGAAAAGCTGGAAGAAGAGCAGAAAGTCATCGCCGTCGGCAATCAGCTGATTCATTATAAAAATTTGGACGCGCTCATCGAGCAATCCGAAAAGCTCATCGACGATTACCACAAGCAGAACACGCTCAAAAAAGGAATGAGCCGAGAAGAATTCCGCTCCAAAATGCAGCTTAAACTCAAGCCGAAAGAATATGACATCTACTTGGAGCATCTGACGAGCCAAAAGCCGATTGTTGCGGACAAAAATATTATCAAAAAAGCGGATTTTGAAATTGTCTATACTCCGGAGCAACAGAAGATAAAAGAGGATATTCTTTCAAGACTCAAAAAAGAGGCGCTTACGCCGAGCCTTGTCAAAGACTATATCGACACAACGCAAAAACAAGCCGTACTCGACGGGCTTTTGGAAGAAGAAAAAGTAATCAAGGTCAGTGAAGAACTCATTTATGACAAAGATATCGTCCTCAAAATTCAGCAGGAAGTACAGCAAATTCTTGAGGAGAAGAAAGAACTTCAAATGGCGGACATTCGAGACAAATACGAACTGAGCCGAAAATTTGTCATCGCCCTCTTGGAATATTTTGATAGGGTTAAAATTACAAAAAGGGTAGGAGACAAAAGAGTGAAGGGCTAATCTTTTTCACCCGCTCGGTCGAGTTCCAAATTTTATTCGGTCTCGTATATCCAATACGCTCCCATCATAAAATTTGTCACAGCAACCAAGCGGATAAAAAATCTGTTGCCCTTTGGGAATGGAGTGAAGGGCTAATCTTTTTCACAATAAAAAATCGGGAATTTTTTCCCGTTACATAAGGAGGAAGGATGTTTTTTATACCCCCGACATTGTTTATGGTTTTGAATGTCGAGCAGCAAAATCAGCTTCAAATCATTTACGAGAAGCATGGACAAAAAATGTATCATGCCGCATTATACTTTACCAAAAACAATGAGTCGCTCGCGATGGATATGGTACAGGACGCTTTTGTAAAAATAATCGGTTTGATGGAGAAGATGGAGCAATCCGAATCCGATGATGAGAACGAAAAAAACTTTTCCGATTTATGCAGTCGCCCGAGCAATTATTTCGTCTTAACAGTAAGAAGTGTTTTTCTCGATTATACCCGCAAACAGAAAAAAGAGCGGGAAAATCTCAATGAGATTTCATGGGACGACATGCTATACGAAGGAAAAAATATCGATAATATCAGCAGCATTCAAGATTATAAAACGCCGGAAGAAATTTTGCTGTCCAAGGAAAGCACCGAGCGATTGCTTGACTATATCAAAAATATGAGTGAAAAATACAGAGAACCGCTCTTGCTTAAACTCGTACATCAGCTCAGTGAAAAAGAAATTGCTGAGCTATTAGGCATTCCGCTGAAAACCGTCAACAGTCAAATTTTCCGCGGACGACAGATGCTGATGGAAGCAATCAAAAAGGAGGTGACGGAATGAGTAATTTGGACAAGTTGATGGCGGATTTGTTGTTTCAATATGAAGAACAGGAATTCGAAAATATTGATTCGATGCAAGATATTCCTATACCGAGCGAGTTGGACAACCGAATTCAAGCGCTTATCCGTCACCATTCGTCACCGGAAAAATCGAAAAAACAAAATCTGTCCGTTCTGCGCAAAGCGGCGATTGTCTTTTTGGTGCTCGGAATCACTTTGGGAAGCGTGCTTGCCTTCTCGCCGAAAGCTCGTGCCTTGGTCAAAGATATCATCAAGATATTCTACTCCGACCACAACAGCTACCGATTTGGCACCGAGTATGTAGAGATTCACAAAGGAGACTATACATTGGGCTATATTCCGGAAGGATTTGAATTGCTGGAAGAAGGAGAAGTGGTATCGGGATTCTATCAATACTATAATGGAGAGAATGAGAGTAGGTTGGATTTTTATTATTATTCTGCTCAAGCGGGAACGATAGCAATCGACAATGAAAATATGGAGCATAAGGATATAAAAATCAACGGACTTGAAGGGGTTATCGCTCATGATACGGAGTCATTGTTTACTTCCGCATTTCTGTTGGATGAGGGGGTCGTGTTAGAAATAACCGGAGACTTTGAATACGATACCGCCATTAAAATTTTAGAGAATATCCAAAAGAACAGATTATAGATACCGATTGAAGTATGAGTGAGATTGTAGTGCAAAATTCCACTGAGATTATGGTTTATGCGGAAACTTTTTGAGTAGGATTTAATACAAGCTTTGTGAGTTTTTAAGAACCGAAACAGCCGGTAACATACCGATGTCTCGGTTCTCTTTTTGATTTTCTCCCGGATTTCAATACTTTAGGCAAGACTGCAAAAAAAGTAAAAAAAATTTCGAATTTGTGCAGTCAAGCCGGATGTTTTTTCGTTTTAATAATAAAGGATTGTTCTAAGTGATATTAATACTAATATCCATTCCATATTACATGATATTATGATAAAATAAGGGTAGAG
>JAUNKE010000070.1 GCA_030532905.1 Peptostreptococcaceae bacterium | reverse complement strand
AAGAAAGGAGCGTGTGATATTTTATGTTTCAAGGTACATTAATATCATACAAGGATATGCATGAAAAATGTGGTTGAGGTCGGTTGGCTGAAAGAGAATATGGACAAGGTCGTCATCATCGACGCCACCAACAATTTTATGATACCGGAAGAGGGCAGACAAAAATACGAGAAAGCACATATTCCGGGCGCTTTTCACATCGACTTGCGCAATGATATGGTGGGGACTATCGGCGAGCATGGCGGGCGAGATCCTTTGCCCGATGATATCGGAAGCTTTGTGAGTAAACTGGAAGAATACGGAATCAGCAATGATACGATGGTTGTCGTATATGACGAAGACCTCGTTCCGTCCAGTCGCTTTTGGTGGATGTGCAAATACATCGGCGTGCAGAATGTCAAAGTGCTCAACGGCGGAATCGCGGCTTGGAAAAATGCCGGATACGAATTGACGGATGAGCTCAGCAAAAGACCGGCGAGCAAAGGGAGCATTGAATTGCGATTGGATTCGTCGATGCTGGCGGATATTGAGGATATCAAACGCGCCATCAACTATCGAGGCGTCGCCATCGTGGACAGCCGAACCTCCGAGCGATATCTCGGAGTTCACGAGCCGATTGATAAAAAAGCGGGACATATTCCAACCGCGCTCAATTATTATTTCGGCGAAGTGCTCGATGCGGTAAAAGGATACAAGGATGTCGAGTTTTTGGAAAAACATTTTGCGGATTTGAAACAATATGATGAAGTTGTCGTGCATTGCGGCTCGGGCGTGTCCGGCTCGGTCAACATCATCGCGATGGACGAAGTGGGAATTCGAAGTAAATTTTATATCGGAAGCTGGAGCGATTACATCACCTATCCGGATTCCATCATCGAAACAAAATAGGGGAGTTGGAGAATGGCGGAAAAACTATTGGAGTCGAAATTATTTGTGGACATTATGAGCATCTTGGCGGGATGTATCGTCAGCGCATTTGCGGTCAACACCATATTGGTGCCGAATGGACTTTCAACCAGCGGGACGACCGGCTTGGCAATCATTGTCGGTGAGCTGACAGGAATCAATTACACCTATATTTACTATGTTTTCAGCGTGACGATATTGATACTCGCCTATATCTTTATGGGAAAGACGGCGGTTGTTAAAATCATCGTTTTGTCCTTGCTCTATCCGGCGGTGCTGATTGTGATGAACAAAATCGATTTTGTATTCGTCAAAGGGGATATGTTTTTGGTTTGCATCTACTTCTCGCTCTTTTACGGAGTCGGTGCCGGACTGGTTCTGCGACGCGGATTTACCTTCGGCGGAACGGATACGCTCTGTCGAATCTTAAATAAAAAAGTGTTAAAAGATGTGAGTATCAGCCACATCATGCTCTTTATGGATGCGGCCATCATCATTTTGCTCGGCATCGTATTTGGCAAAGATGTTGCGCTCTACGCCTTGGTCAACCATGTGATGTGCATCGTGATTATGGATTATGTGCTCTTCGGATTTCGCAGCAAGCTATACAAAGTTTCGATTATCAGCCAAAATTACAGCGAGATTTCGGATTATATCGTCAAGGAAATCAAACGCGGCGTGACGATTCACGATGTCGTCGGCGCATACACCAATGAAAAAAGAAAAATGCTCACCTGTATTTGCGCGCCGAGTCAATCGGCGACGATTCGACGCTTCTTGGCGGAAAAATATCCGAATGTATTTATGGAAGTTTCGCCAATCGTTACGGTTTACGGAATCGGGAATCGATTTGCGAAGATACAGCAGGATTTCGATTAGAAACGAGGATTTATGCTCAAAATTTTAGAAAAAAGCCCGCTCTTCAAAGGACTGTCTCTTGAAGAAATCGAGCGTTTCGTGCAGCACTCCGGCTCGCACACCGCGACCTACACGAAGAATCAAATTATTTTTGATATGCAACAAAAGCCGGAATATATGTATGTCCTGCTCAAAGGCGCGATCGCGATTTGCAAGGATTCCATATCGGGCAAAAGAATGGTGATGACCAATATCGACGACATCGGCGATATTTTTGCCGAAGTGTTCTTGTTTCTCCCGAAGGAGAGCTACGATTATTACACCGTTGCGATAACCAACGAAATCACTTTGCTCAAAATCCCGAAGACCGCATTTTCAAACGACCCGCAGGATTATATTCAGCATCGGCTCGTGTACAATATGCTCATCATTCTTTCGCAAAAGGCATACAATCTGACACAGAAATTACAGATTCTCGCCAGCGGGAATTTGCGACAGAAGCTTTCCAAAATGATGCTGGATGCGATGGATGAAGAAGGCAATGTGCTCTTTTCGATGACGCGAGAGCAGATGGCGGACTATCTCAATGTCGCGCGACCGTCCTTATCCAGAGAGCTGGCAAATATGCAAACCGAAGGGCTGATTGAAGTCAAAGGACGCGTCGTCAAAGTATTGGATCCCGAAGCGCTGGAGTTCGACTTATAAATGCGTTGAAAAATTTTTGAACTGAAAAGACCATCCGAAAATGCAAAGCAGAAATGTTTTGCATTTTTTTGAAATAAAATGGAACTTTTTACATAGAAAAACAGTCTAATAATTGAAAGGAGGAAAAAATGAAACATGCGGAGAAATTTCAAAAACTGATGCAAAACCGAGAAAATAAATTGTATCGCATCGCCTTTTCCTATGTCAAAAATCAGGACGACGCTTTGGATTGTGTGCAGGATGCTCTTGTAAAAGCGATGGAGAACATTGAGAGTTTAAAGCAGCAGGAGCATTTTGACACATGGATTGTCCGGATCCTCATCAACACCTGTAAAGACTGTTTGCGAAAGAGACAATATCATTTTACTTATGAAGAATTGCAGAAAAGTGTTGAGATGAGCGATCGAGAAGAGATAATGGATTTGATGAAATCGCTGGATGCGCTCAAAGATGACGAAAAGGAATTGATTTATCTGCGATATTTTGAAAACCGAAAAATTATCGAGATATCGCAAGCGATGAATATTCGCGAAGGAACGGTTAAAAGTCGATTGAATCGAGTGCTCGGCAGATTGAAAAACAGTATGCAATGAAAGCTTGAAAAAGGAGGAAGTATGAATATCCATAATTTAGATAAAATCCCTGTACCGGAGGAATTGGAAAAGCGGTTGGACAAAGTGTATAATAGAAAACCGAAACGAAGACTTGCCTATATGGCGGCGGCTTGCATGATACTATTTGCATCGGGCTTCGCTTTTCCGGCATATACGCAGAACTTACCGGTGTATTCCCAGCTGTTCAGCCTTTTTGCCAAAGAAAAATATCAGGAGTACAGCGACAAAGTATTGTTGGAGCAGGAGAGCAACGGAATCAAAGTAACTATGTCGGAGATAATCTATACGGGGAATGTGCTCTCGTTCAGCTATATCGTAGAGAGTGAAAAAGATTTGGGGAACAATATTTCGATGATTTGGGACGAGCATCTCGTTGGCGGTTCGCAAATTCAAGGCGCGAGCGGAAGTGCAAATCTCGATTTCAAAGAGAAAAAAGAAAAATACATCTATGTCGGCTATCAGGAAAATGCATTACGATTTAACGAAGGCGAAGAGCCGGACAGTTTGCATTTGAAATTGAAGGCGGATCGAATCTCATCTCATGATATTGAAAAACAAGAATCCGTTGAGCATCGTGGAAACTGGACATTCGATATTGAGGTGAAAAAATTGGATTATTTGAAGCTCCGACCGGACGATGTCTTTGAGCAGGACGGATTGCTTGCTAAAATCGAGAGCATCACATTGGACAAGGTCAATGCAAAATTTGACATCAAATTGTGGAATACAATCGGTGCGGAAACGAATGTCTATGAGATTCAAAACGCAATATTGAGCAATGCCGAAGGACAGCAGTTCAAGGTGGAAATCGGCGGTGCGCATGGAAATGCGGATGCGATGAATTTTGACATTGAAACGCAGGATATTTTGCCGAAAGGCGAATATACTCTGGAGATTGAATTTGTCAAGACGGAATATGTCGGCTACAATGAAAAAGGGGAGAAAGAAAGAGTTTCAAGCTACGGTACAAAAGAATATGAGCAGGCACCGAGCGAAGTGCATGCAAAACTTTCTTTTGACATCAATAATAATATGAAATAGAAGAAGCATTTCAAAACAAAGCTTTTGGGCAAGCCGATTCAAAACGAGAGTTTTGTTTTGACTTACAGTAAAGCGATTCGAGCATAATCCAACCGATATAAAAAATGGCTTACTCTTATGAGTTTGCCATTTTTTTTTAGAAATTATTCTGAAACAGCTTTTTTGTTTGGAATTCATCTTAAAAAAACCGTCAATAAAAAGGATGAATTCATTAAGAAAATGAGCAAAAATATTCAACCGACAATTTCGATGAACAGACTAATATATTGTATTTATTTGACGATATAAAGATAGGAAAAATTATTTATAATCACAATGGAAGCCTCCGAATTTGGAGTAGGCTGTCGATAGAGACTTGATGGAGAGAAGAATGCTTAAAAAATATAGAAAAATATTATCATCATTATTGATTTTATCTTTGTTTGCTCACATGATAATTCCAACTGAAATACATGCGTTAGAGGATGCAACGATTGTATCGCAGGGAATAGAAACGGATAAGAAAAAAGATGATGGAAAAGAATCGTTGCAAGTAAATTTGCCGGATAATAAAAAGAATGATGCGGATGAAGCAATAAAGATTAAAGATAATTTGTTGGGTTTAAATATTACTCACAAAGCCTATCTGAATAAAAACAAAAAGCTTTTGACGGAGCGCTTTAGCGGTGAAATAAGCCTAAGTCCGTCCAGTGACGGTGCGCTCAAAGATTATTCTATTGAAATAAAAATACCCAAAGAATACTTAGATGAGAACAGAACCCCGACAATCGAAGCTGGAAATGTTGGTACAGGGCAGGATGCCGTTTCGGTACAAATTGAGAATGTGGGAATTGTTGATGATAACTATGTATTGAGAGTAAACTTGTTGCAGATGCCTGATGCGATTCAAATGAGTTTTACTTACGGTTTTTCACTGATTCCGCGTCTGACACCTGAAAATTTCACAGTTACACCGACGATATCATTTTATGAAAAAGAAGATAACCGGAGCATACTTATCAAGGAGCTGAGCGATGTAAGTTTTAAAACGAAATACAATCCTGTTGTTGATTTTGACAAATCCATTATGCAACATGATGAAAACTATGATAGAACTTATCGAGATGCATTGCATCTTCTACCTTATGCCGGGACAAACGAGAACGGTTTTTTGTCTGCGAAGATTGAAGAATTGAAAGAGATTCCTTTTTATTATTCTTTTTCCACCACGGCAAAGGATAGCTCCGGAAATGAAATCCGTGATGAAGATAATGAAATGATTTTTGCCAATCGCCAAAGCTATGGAGAAGGATTAAAAAATACTCGTTTCGCAGAGCAGATAAAACTTATCGAAAAGCTGAGCTATACCGGTAGCGATGGAAAAAGATATAAAGCGTATTTTGACAGCGCAAGCAATCCGGGATGGGAGCTTCAAGCGGATGGAGAGACCATTGTCTATACCGCGAATGCTCAGGGAAATGTATCAGCGGATCAAATTATTTACAAGCAACCTGTCGTACTCCGATTGAAATTTCCGGCGGCTCCCGTCGTTCGACCCGAATCGATAGGAAATGCCACTTTGCTGTCCAACCATGTCGTTGCAGAAATCATTCCTCGAAATTACGATGCTCAATTGGAGCAGATTCAAATAATGCAAGATGAGATTTCATTCAAATTCTTTGCGGATAATTTTAATCTCAGCGGCGTGTTTATCAAAGGAAATCTGGAAGCTCAGCATAAAAGAGTATTTTTGGGTTTTACCCATTCGGATAATGCGAACACTCGATTTGTCTTGAAATTAAACAATATATCCGGACAAGATATGAAAAAGTTGGTAATAGAAGATTATGATTTTGATGAGGTCTTTTATTTAAGAAAATTGATTCTTAAAAATACTTCTGCTGCGCAATCCGGCGCTCAATTGTCGGATATTGAAAGTGTCAAACTGGTTTATGATGATAAGACGGAAAAAAATATTTCTCTGCCCGCAAAATTGAGTGCAAAGAATGAGCCGATTCCGCTCGATACGGAAGTCGAAAATAATATTTTGAGTCAAATGGGGAAGGTTCTGCGACAGGAGCAAACGAGAGAGCAGGCGAAACAAGAACTCAAAAATATTCCGGTAGCGAGCAAATTGATAGTTACGATGAAGGATGATTTTGTACTTCAAAAAGGTCAAGCTATGGAATTTGAGGTTCAAATGGGTATTCGAAATCCTTTTGCATTTATGTTGAGTCAGCAGGTAAAAGACGAATGGGATAGCGTCGATATTCACGGAAATCCTCTTGAAAGATTTGATAAACCGATTGACAATTCACAGAGAGGTACAATTTTATCAACGCAAGCTTTCAACCGTGGGAAGGTACAATTTAATGTTGATGGGCTTAATACGCGACAGGAGATAACAAGCAAAAGCTATGTTCGTTTTTCGGGGCAGCAATCCGCAATTTCAATACAAAAAAGTAATGTAGCAAAAAATCCGGATAACAGTAAGGACTATGTGGTGGGCTCAAAAGTTTTGTATCGAGTCAATGTTGATTTGAGCTCGGTTAAGCCCGATGTGGTTTTTCAGGATGCATATTTTGTGGATTTATTGCCGGAAGGACTGGAAGTATTGAGCATCTTTCACAACGACCACATTTTCAAAGAACATACAAAAAATCGCAAACAGCTGTTTAACGAAGTTTTCGGATTTGAAAGATATAATTCAAGCGAAATAAATCTGCCGGAGAATCTGCAAATAGTGCCCAATTATCAAAACACGGGGAGAACCGCAATCGTCTTAAAAGCCAAAAAAGCATTGGCGGTGGATGAGATTCTCAATCATTCGCGAGGCGTCGGTTTTGCGATGGAATGTCGTATCACGGAGACGGCATCTGCGCGGAACACAAACGAAGTTTATTTTACCTCAAACAATCTGGAGGAAATTTTTCGAAATGTGAATACCAATCGCTCCGGCAAGGTTGAAAAATTTCATTTGATTTATCCGCTTGGTGACAAATACACCGAGGCACTCATGGCAAAGTCTTCGTTCGATTTGCAAATCAGCAACAGCATTATAGCGGAGAAATTTATCAGCGTGGATAAAAATGAATGGGTAAAAGGCAAAATTCAGACGGACTTTGATATGTCGTTTTATTATAAAATTCGGCTGACAAATAAGACGAATAAATTGAGTGACATCGTCATCTATGATGTTTTTCCAAAGACGGATGATAAGAATTACAACAATCAGACAAGTCGGCAGAGTCAATTTTCAAACCAACTTCATGGCAAGGTGGAATTGTCCGGGGAGTCGGAAGAAATATTTGATGTGTTCTATCTCGATAAAGTGCCGAACTTTGATGCGAATGCGGGAGTAAAAAGTGCTGACTGGAAAAGTGCCGCTCAAATAGGGAGCGATTTTGGAAGGGTTCAGGCAATCAAAATTCAAATAAAACCCGGAAAGCAATTAAAAAAGACGCAATATGAATTTATTATTTCGATGAAAGCACCGAGTAAAGACGAAAATCTTTATGAGAAAGAAGCTACCAACAACTTTGTCATTTTGTATAAAGAAAAGACGGGCGGATTGTCAAACTCGGTCAGCAATGTATTGCCACCGAAGATTAAACCGGTTGAAAAAATCGATATTAAAGTGATAAAAGAATGGAGCGGAAAAAAAGGAGAGTATGCAAGTGTTCGTCTCTTCGGCAACAATGTCGAAATTGCAAACATGTTTCTTTCTGAAGATAATGATTGGACTCACACTTTTCGCGACTTGCCGAAAACCGATTCTCAAGGAATGAAGATTCTATATCATGTTGCTGAAGATGATGTGGCAGGTTATACAAAATTGATAAAAGGCGATGTAGCAAACGGCTTTATCATTACCAATATCGAAATAGAAGTTCCGAATGAAAAGGTGGAGCAGGGCAGTTCGACAGGTGGCGGAGCAAATAGAATTGATGAAAAGCCAAAACAAGAAAATAAAGAACAGCCTCCACTTTCAAATACAGTGCAGGAAAAAATACAGGACAAAAAGTTGCCGCATATTCCAGCACCAAGCCCAACGGGAAGCTCTGAGCAAAATAAGAATTCAAATGATGAAAATATCGATGACGGGAGAACACCTTTGAGCGCTCAAGAGAAAGAGAGACTGGAGAGAGAACGCAGAAAGCGAAATCGCGGAAAAATGCGAATCAAAAAAGCGCCTAAAACCGGAAATATATTACGGATAGGAACGCCGGATATCCCAATAATACTCAACAAATCAATAGAGATTATGGAGGAGTCCAAGGAAGAAGAATTCTAAAAAATAGCGTGACTGCATAGTTACGCTATTTTTATAAAATTATTTTCTATAAGGACAAAAATACATGGGCAAGCTGAAAGTAAACGACCAAGGCGACGGCATCGACAATCGTTGTGATGAGCGGACTTGCCATAACCGCGGGGTCAACTCGCACCACTTTGGCAATAATCGGCAGAGTGGCGCCGACGGCTTTTGCCAACAGGACAGTCAAAAACAAAGTGAGCGTCACCGTCAATGCAATATTGTAAGGGACTTTTTCAAACCAAGTCAATCGCATAAAATTCAGTACCGCCAAACAGGTTCCGACTATAACAGCGATAAAAAATTCTTTGCGAATAACCTTGAGCACATCCTTCGGCGAGATGTCGCCCAATGCCAAAGAACGAATAATCATCGTTGACGATTGGGAGCCGGCGTTTCCGCCCGTGTCCATCAACATCGGAATGAAGGCGGCAAGCAGAACGACCGATTGCAATACTTCTTCATATTGCCGGATGATGCGACCGGTGAAGGTTGCGGAAATCATCAAGACCATCAGCCACAAAATACGCTGTTTCGCCATTGCAAAAATACTCGAATCCAAATACGAATCTTCCGAAGGCGCGATACCCGCCATCTTGTGAAAGTCCTCCGTGTTTTCCTGATCGACAACATCCATGATATCGTCGAAAGTTATAATTCCGAGCAATCGGCTTTCCGCATCGAGCACGGGAATCGCAGACAGGTCGTATTTTTTGAAGTCCATCGAAACTTCTTCCTGGTCGTCGGTGGCTTGTACCGAAATAAAATTCTTCGTCATAATATCTTCGACAACCACATCATCCGCGCCGGTAATCAGCGTACGCAAAGAGACGATGCCTTCCAAATGACGCTCGCTGTCGGTTACATAGCAAGTGTTGATGGTTTCTTTGTCAATTCCGGTTTTTCGAATTCGATTGATCGCCTCTCCGACCGTCATATTCTTTTTCAAATCGACATATTCAATCGTCATGATACTTCCCGCGGAATAATCGGGATAGTTCAAAAACTGATTGATGAGCGAGCGCTCTTCGACTTTTGTATTCTTCAAGATTTTCTTCACGACATTGGACGGCATCTCTTCGATAATGTCAATCATATCGTCAAAATACAAATCCTCAATGATTCGAGCCATTTCGACATCGGTTATCGTGTTGATGATAGTTTCCTGCTGCTCTGAGCTCAGATAGGCAAAAACATCCGCCGCTTCATCTTTCGGCAATAATCGAAACACGACGATTACATCGGCTTTGTCCAATTCGTCAATCAGCTCCGAAATTTCTATGGTATTGAGCTCCGAGAGCAAGTCGCGAATACTCTTATATTTTTTTTCTTGGATAAACTGTTTGATATCTGCTGTCATTGTACCTCCCCTTGGGCGAATGACAGTGCAAGCGCCCACTAATTTTTTGTTATTTTCTTCTGTTTGGGCTCTGCGTCCAAATCGTTCACCTCCATTTTTCAATTCTTATAGTGTATCAAATTTAAGGAAGACTGTCAAATTAAGCGATTGAAAGCTCGTCAACAGTTTTTGATTTTGGATTCTCTTATTCCTCTTCAATCGAGTAAAAAATGTAAAGTTATCGAAACACCGTTCGGCTTTATCCTTTGACATGGGATTGACAAATCCGTCGTCGATTTCAAAAGAAATATGTTGAAAGAGTTGCTTAGCATAAAAAAGTTGCAGGAAAATCGGATTGAGAATTCATGTATTGTACCTTGAGAAGTTATCTCTTGACTTTTTGAACCCAAAAGTATATAACTTTGGGTGCAATCTGAATTTTGTAATGATAAGCATGAACCGGAATATACTGTTTCGGATAATGGTGTTGTGGTAAAGCAGTGAAAGAACGAATCCTCTTTTTGTGTATATTATAAACGAACAAAAAGTAAAAATCCCTTTGCTTCGGTGCAGAGGGATAGTGTAAAATAGTTGTGGGAGTTTTAGAAAAGAAATAGAGATTAGCTCCAAT
>JAUNKE010000069.1 GCA_030532905.1 Peptostreptococcaceae bacterium | reverse complement strand
ACTTCTACAGGAAGTTCTAATTCACCATCTTTATAAATAATAATTTGATTGTGCATCCGTCTAATCCTCCTAACCAAGTAATTTATCCGCTTCTATGATAAATGAATCAATAATTTTTTCTTTGGATGTCTATCTTTTGAGATATGATATTTAGAAGAAAACTCTTGATGAAGTAATTTAATATCATCAAGCAAGTGGTATTGAATGTCCTCTCATTAAACAAAACTCAAAAAACTTGTTTTCAAAAAACCTATGAAACAGAAAAAAATCTCTAAAGAATTCCCGTTGCTTTTCGTATGAATTTTACTGTGTTTCCATTATATCATAAAACGCCCGGATATTTGTAGAATGCATCTTTTATTTATTTTGAATTGACATCAATTCGAGCAAGAGTTTTGTTTTATAAATTTCTTTTCAAATATTGAAGTGAAAGTTTTTGGCTGAAGTTCTGATAATGAATGAGCATTGTTGAATTTGTACTATATCAGGGCTTTTACGAGTTTTGAAGTTGTTGTTTTAATATTCTTTGTGATATAATGATAACAAGACTGGATTGAAGAATCAAAGGAGGATGCCGATGGCGAGAATAAAAATTCGAGAATGTACCCAATTCGACAAAGATATGTGGGTGGAGCTCAATAAAGAATTTATGGAATATGAAGCGAATGATTCGGATGTGTGGGATTACATAAATCGAATCAGCGAGCGGGAGTTGGGTGAAATATATGACGACGCGATGCAGAGTAAGGAGCAGATTTTGCTGTTGATGATTGAGGCGGACGGATATTCCGTCGGTTTTGTCAATGTGTTGCGCGGTTTCAGCATTTGGTCGAGAGGAAAGATGTTGACCATTGACGATATGTATATTCGAGATGAGTATCGAGACCAGGGACTCGGCACCGAAGCAATGAAATACATCGAGGATTTTGCGAGAGAGAACGGCTACAAAAGAGTGCAGGCGCTCGGCAACAAGACGAATAAAAAGAGTAATGTGTTCTATGTAGCGAAGGGCTATATGGCAACCGATATGAATTTGTTTGTAAAATATTTTAAGTAGAGGCGGGAGGTCTTATGTCGGATAAAAGCAAATTGTTGGAGAAATATCCGAAGCTTCAAGCGATGCGAGAGATGAAGGAAGTGCTCTGGCTCAACGAGGAGTTGGAGCCTTTTGAGAAAGCGATGCAAAATATTTCCGTCAAAAAAACGGATATGATGGAGGCGAGCGAGCGTTTGGTTCGTTTTGCGCCATTTATCAAATCGGCTTTCTCGCAGACGCAGGAAGCGGGCGGAATCATCGAGTCGCCTTTTGTGAAGATAGAGAAAATGAAAGCGGCGGTTGAAAAGCTTTATCATGTTCAAATTGCCGGCGATTTGTTTTTGAAATGCGACAATGCACTTCCGATTTCCGGCTCCATCAAGGCGCGCGGCGGCATCTATGAGGTTCTCAAGCATGCCGAAGAATTGGCGATTGAGCATAAAATGCTCGACAAGAATGAGGATTACGGAAAATTGGACAGCGACGAGATGCGTGCATTTTTCGGGAAATATCATATCGCGGTCGGCTCGACCGGTAATTTGGGATTGAGCATCGGCATCATGAGTGCAAAACTCGGTTTCAAGGTAACGGTTCACATGTCGTCGGATGCGAAAGCGTGGAAAAAGGCGCTGCTTCGGGAAAAAGGAGTCGAAGTCATTGAGTATGCGGATGATTACAGCAAGGCGGTCGAAGAAGGACGCCGTTTGTCGATGCAGGATCCGAACAGCTACTTTGTCGATGATGAAAATTCCGTCAATCTTTTTATGGGATATTCGGTGGCGGCATTGCGATTGGAAAATCAGCTCAAGGAGCTGGGCATCGCGGTGGATAAAGCGCATCCGCTTTTCGTCTATCTGCCTTGCGGTGTCGGCGGCGGACCGGGCGGTGTGGCATTCGGTCTCAAAAATGTATTTGGCGATGCGGTACATTTCTTCTTTGCGGAACCGACACATTCGCCATGTATGCTCCTCGGTTGCATGACCAAGACGCATGACAAATACTCGGTGCAGGATTTCGGCATCGACAACAAGACGATAGCCGACGGTTTGGCGGTGGGACGCGCGTCGGGATTTGTCGGAAAGACTTTGGAGCATTTGGTCAGCGGATGTTTCAGCGTGCAGGATGAAACCATGCTCAAATTGCTCGCGCTGATGACGGACAGCGAAAATATTTCTTTAGAGCCGTCCGCTCTGGCAGGTTTCGGCATCTTTGAATTTGCAAATGACGATTTGAAAAAATATATTGAAAAACATGATATCGACGAGCGTAACATCACCCATATCGCATGGGCGACAGGCGGCTCGATGGTGCCCAAAGAGATTCAGCTCAAAGATTATGAAAGCGGGAAGAAATTGCTTTCTAAATAATGCTGTTTGCTCTGAAAAAATTCTAAGTACGAAAAGTTTTTGTAAGAAAATGAAACAACGGAAGTATTTTGCTCCGAGAAAGCGGACTTACATCATTTTCTGAAATAAAGCTGCAAGGATTTTTGAAAAACTGCTCTTGAAAAAATTGAAAGCATATATAAACGGAAGATGTAAAAAGTAGATAAAAAAATCAAGCGATTTTGAAAAGCTTTTGAAACCCAACAGAAATTTTAATAGAAGAAAGATGGCTTGCTCTTATGAGTTTGCCATTTTTTTATGGGATTTTTATTCTTGCGCAATTTTTGCTTCGTCTTTGATTTTTTGCTGAAAAAATTTTTGCGAAAAATAGAGCGCTAAATTTTATTTCGGATTTATAATATTGTATTTGGAATGTATTTGGAAAATCTTTTGGAGTTATCCTGTCTAACTCGATTTGTCTGTAAATGGGATTTCGTATTGACATAGGGGGTGGACTATGGTATATACATTGTAGGAGTTTAGTTGCTGATTACAAGCAAATGTTGGTGAGATTAGGAGAGTTTATGCCGGAATTGGTCAATTTGATTGAGGAAAAGCGCGATAAGGAAATAGACCTTGTATCTGAAATGATTGTTGTCTATTGCCGAAAAAAACATCATACGAAAGGCGAGCTTTGTGAAGATTGTCAAGCGCTTTTGGAATATGCGAAGCTTCGAGCGAGCAAATGTCCTTTTATGGAAGAAAAAACTTTTTGCTCTAATTGCAAAGTGCATTGCTACAAGCCGGACATGCGTGCCAAAATTCGAGATGTGATGAGATTTTGTGGCCCCTGGATGCTTTTGCACCATCCGATTTTGTCCGTCAAACATATCGTTGCGGAGATAAAAAATAAACAGATGGAGAAGAAAAAATGATTAAAAAGAGATTGATACATCTTTTGTCCGATGCAAAGAAGTATATTATTCATCAGGTGATTTGGATGTGGCTGTCGCTGATTTGCCAAATCATTCTTATTTATTCGATTGCCAAATTGCTCGAGGCAGCATTGGTCGGTAATTTGGAAACAAGCAGCATGATGTACTTCGGTGTGCAGGCTGTGATTACGATTATTTTACGAATTTTTTTCGACAAAAAAGCATCCTACGCATCGTATGAAGCGAGCGTTGATGTGAAAAGAATTTTGCGTGACCGAATTTACAGTAAGTTGTTGAGACTCGGCGCCGGATACCGCAAGAGCGTCAGCACTGCCGAAGTGGTGCAGATGGCGGCGGAAGGGGTCGAGCAGCTTGAAATTTATTTCGGAAAATATCTTTCGCAGCTGATTTACAGCTTGGTGGCACCGCTCACGCTTTTTGTGATTCTATCTTTTGTCAATTTCAAAGCGAGCTTGGTGCTTTTGATATGTGTGCCGCTGATTCCTTTTTCAATCGTTCTTGTGCAAAAGGTGGCAAAGCGGTTGCTGAACAAGTATTGGGGAATCTATACGGGACTTGGTGACAGCTTTTTGGAAAATCTGCAGGGCTTGACGACGCTCAAAATCTATCAGGCGGACGGCGCGGCATCGCTCAAAATGGACGATGAATCCGAGAAATTCAGAATCGCGACCATGCGCGTGCTTACGATGCAGCTCAATTCCACCTCCGTTATGGACATCATCGCTTACGGCGGTGCGGCGGTCGGTATGATTGTCGTGCTCAAAGAATTTTTGGGCGGCAATGTTACCTTTGCCGGAATGATGATGATTATTCTGTTGGCGTCGGAATTCTTTATTCCGCTTCGATTGCTCGGATCGTTCTTCCACATCGCGATGAACGGAATGGCGGCGAGCGATAAGATTTTTGCATTGCTTGATTTGCCGGAGCCGAAGGAGAAAACGCAAACAATCGACGGCAACGAGCTCAATATCACTTTCAGAGATGTGCATTTTGCTTACAACGAGGAGCGTCAAATTCTCAAAGGTGTCAATATACAATCGACGGCGGGAAGTTTTACATCGCTTGTCGGAACTTCGGGAAGCGGAAAATCGACGATTGCAGGCATCATTATGGGACGCAATCAAGGCTATGAGGGCAATGTGCTCATCAATTCGATGGAGCTCAGCGAAATCAATGAGCAAAGTTTGATGAAAAAGATTACATCCGTTTCGCATAACAGCTATCTGTTCAAGGGAACGGTGGCGGACAATCTGAAAATGGCAAAGCCGGATGCGAGCGAAAAAGAAATGCGCGCGGCGCTGGAGAAGGTGAATCTGCTCGGTTTTGTGGACAGTCAAAACGGATTGGATACGGCGATTTTGGAAAATGCGGGAAATCTTTCCGGCGGGCAAAAGCAAAGACTTGCGCTGGCAAGAGCGATTTTGCATGACACGCCGGTGTATATTTTTGACGAAGCGACTTCCAATATCGACATGGAAAGTGAAGAGCTCATTATGGAGGTCATTCATGAACTTGCGAAAACCAAGACGATTATTCTGATTTCGCATCGACTTGCCAATGTCGTGAATTCGGATTGCATCTATATGCTTGAGCATGGAAAAATTTCGCAGCATGGCACTCATCAGGAGTTGATGGAGCAGGGCGGCGCATACAAAAATCTGTATGAGCATCAGAAGTCGTTGGAGGACTATGCGACTTCGTTGGAGAGAAAAAATGAAGTGAAAAATAGAGGAAAACAACAGTTGAAAAGCGGGGAGGTGATGGCGTAATGGAGAATAAAACACAAAACAGAAGAACGGGCTTTACGATTATGAGTCAGTTGATTGGACTCGTCAAGCCTTTGTTGCCGGTAATGCTGATGGCGATTACTTTAGGTGTGGTCGGATTTTTGTGCGCCATCTTCCTGACGATTTTGGCAACCTTCGGAGTGCTTCAGATGGTCGAACAAGTCCCGGCGGACTCCACCTATCTTTTGAGCGGACTTTCGCTTGGAAAAATTTTTGTGCTTCTGATTTCACTTGCGATTCTTCGCGGCGTTTTCCACTATGGAGAACAATATTGCAATCACTACATCGCCTTCAAGATTTTGGCGATTATTCGAAACAAGATTTTTACGGTTTTGCGTAAACTGTGCCCGGCAAAATTGGAAGGTCGTGACAAAGGGAATCTGATTTCGCTTATCACCTCCGACATTGAATTGCTGGAAGTGTTTTATGCGCATACGATTTCGCCGATTGCGATCGGCGTGCTTACTTCGCTGATTATGGTGTTCTTCATCGGAAAGAGCTCCGTCTATGCGGGACTGCTTGCGGCGCTGGCATATCTTGTCGTTGGAGTCGCTATTCCGATTCATCATGGAAATCGCGGTTCGGCAAAGGGAATGGAGCTTCGCAATCAGCTTGGGGATTTCAACAGCTACATCCTCGATTCATTGCGCGGTTTGGATGAGACGATTCAATATACCGGCGGCGAAAAAAGATTGCGCGGGATGGATGATTATTCCGCAGAGATTTCAAAAACGCAAAAAGTGCTCAATCGTTTGGAAGCTTCTCAGCGGGCAACGACCAATATGGCGATTTTGGTATTCTCTTTCGCAATGCTGTTTTTGATGTTGAACCTCTACCGCGGCGGCTCCGTCAGCTATGAGCAGATGCTGATTGCGGTCATTGCGATGATGGGCTCATTCGGTCCGGTGGTTGCACTTTCCAATCTGTCCAACAATCTGCATCATACTTTGGCTTGCGGTGAGCGCGTACTCAGCCTTTTGGAAGAGCAGCCGAAGGTGGAAGAGATTTCGGGCAAGGTTTCCGTTGACTTTGACGGCGCGAAATTAAGCAATGTGCATTTTTCTTATGGTGACGAAAAGATTTTGGACAATGTATCCATCGACTTCCCGAAAGGAAAAGTTGTGGGGCTTCATGGGGTCAGCGGCTCCGGGAAATCCACGATTCTCAAATTGTTGATGCGTTTTTGGGATGTGCAGGATGGAAATGTTCATATTTCGAATAATGATGTTCGTGAAATCAATACGAACAATTTGAGAAATATGCAAGCCTATGTAACGCAGGAAACGCATCTGTTCCACGACAGCATCGCAAACAATATTTCGATTGGAAAATTGGATGCGAGCCGAGAAGAAATCGTCGAAGCGGCGAAGAAGGCTTCGATTCACCATTTTATTTCGGAATTGCCGAATGGTTATGACACGCAGGTCGGAGAGCTCGGCGACACTTTGTCGGGCGGCGAAAAACAACGAATCGGAATTGCAAGAGCATTCCTCAACGATGCACCTTTTATTTTGCTGGATGAGCCGACGAGCAATCTGGATTCGCTGAATGAAGGGATTATTCTCAAATCGCTGAATGAAAGCTGTCATGAAAAAACCGTCGTCTTGGTATCACATCGAAAATCAACGATGAATATTGTCGATACGGTTTATGAAATGGATAAAGGAAGAATATCTTAAAAAAATCTTAGAGAAATCAGATTGGTTTTTATTGAAATAGAAAAAACGACTCTCATAGCGAGGGTCGTTTTTTTCAACAAAAAAACACCTCTGAGCGAGGTGTTTGAAAGCAAGTAAATTCCATTTCAATTTTTCAAATCCGATTTCAAATTCCGAATCGATCTTTGATTTCAGATTTACGATTGTATGCAATGTCGAATTATTTTCTCGATAACAATACTCTGTAGAGCTGTTTGGATTTTTCTTTCTTCGGAGGCACTACCGGTTGCTGCTCCTGTTCTTCGGGCTGTTGTTCCGTTTCGTCGGAAGGTTCCGTTGTTTCTTCACCTTGTCCTTCGTTCGTCGAGGGGGGGATGGTGGAAGGGTCCACCTCCACATTGTCCGAAATCGAAGCGATGCGCTCGCTCTCCGGAAGCTTGGCGAGCATTTCGTCGATACGCACCAAGTTGTATCCTTTGGCGTGAAGTCCCGTAATGATATCATCAAGCGCCTCGTCGGTATGGACATGCTGTGTCGTGTGCATCAATACGATTTTTCCGTTGCCCGCCTGCGACAAAACGGTATTTGAAATCGTTGATGCAGGCAATTTTTTCCAGTCCAGCGTGTCGATAGTCCACATCACGACATATAAATCGTGATTTTTTCCAAGGAGATTGAGCACGCGGTCGTTGTATGCGCCATAAGGCGGACGCATATAAGGCAGTATCTTTGTTCCCGTTGCTTTTTCGTAAGCAATTTTAGTATTTTCGATTTCGCCGACGACGCCCTTGTCCGTCATCCTTGTCAAATCCGGATGGTTGAAAGTATGGCTTACGACCATGTGTCCGTCCGCTTCCACTTCTCGAACGATATCTTTGTGCGCCGCCATGAAAGAGCCGACAAAGAAGAATGTACCTTTGACATTGTACTGATTCAGCTTCGACACGATGGCGCGGATTTTTTCAACGCTGTAACCGTCATCGAAGGTCAACGCCATTTCTTTGATTTGCTGATTTCCCTGATTGATGACTTTCGCCTCGGCGAAAACATTGGTTGTGGTGAGTAAAATGGATAGTGCAAGCATCCATACTAATTTGTGATTCTTTTTCAATTTCTTCTCCTATTTATATATCAAATAATTTTCCCTTTGTGCTTTGAAAGCATTCAGTTCCGCTTGATAGCTTTGGATGACTTCTTCAGCGGACATTTTCGATTTCAATGCGACGCCGAATTTCGTTCCGCCCCAAATTTTTTCAAACATCGGAATCTTGCCGCCCGATTCAACCGGAACGGTGAGATTTTTTTGCATATTTGCCGTTGTCAGAATATAGATGGCGGTCTTGGTCGGGTTGAATGTGCGGTAATCCGTAATCGTCATTCTTGCGCCGCCTCGAGTCGATTTCGTTTCCGGTGTAAAAGTTACGCCGGCAAGTCCATACGAGTTGAGTGTGCTTGCGAAAGTTTCCGAATTGATTCCTTTGCCGCCGACCCAAGTAAATTTGTCACCCTGTCCGATCGATGTGCCTTCACCCATACCGGTTGCGATATATCCGAATGCCGATGTGATATTCGGGATATTCGGCGAAGTTGCGACAAAGGTCAGTCCGGTGTCTTGCCAAATCATATTTCGGTTATAATTCTGCATCGGTACGATGGTTAAATTACAATTGATTTTACGATTGAAAAACTGAGCGAGCTCGCCGACCGTCATTCCGTGCTGAATCGGTAAATTATCCACGCCGACGAAGGTCAGATATTTGTCCTGCGCGATATAACCGTCGACTATCGTGCCGCCGAGCGGATTCGGTCTGTCGAGTACGATGACCGACTTGCCGTGTTTTGCCGCCGCGCGCATCACATAGTTCAGCGTCGAAATATAGGTGTAGGTTCTGGAGCCGATGTCCTGCATGTCAAAAAGAAGTACATCGACATTATCCAGCATCGCTTTGGACGGCTCACGAGTTTTTCCATACAAACTGTAAACCGGCAAATTTAATCGCGTGTCGGTGTATGAATCGACATAGGCGCCGGCTCTCGCTTTTCCGTCCAGCCCATGCTCCGGCGAGTAAATGCTCGTCAGAGTCGCCTTCGGGTAATTGTATAATAAATCGACCGTCTTGACCATGTCCGCATTGACGCCGGTTTGGTTCGTGACCAATCCGATGCGTTTGCCGTCAATCAAATACGAAAAATCTTTTGTGATTCGCTCATTGCCGAGCACCACGCGCTTCGATGACGGATTGACCAAATTATTGTTCTGCGGCTTTTGCTCGACAATAGGTTTTTGATTCAATGTCAAAAGAAAATTTTCGAGTCCGTTAAAAACATGATTCAGATTCTCTGCATAAGAAAAGGCGGGCAGAGTCATAAGTACGGCCAGTGAAAGTGCAACTAATCTTTTCATAAATTCTCCAATCTTTATATTTCTGTTTCTCCTTTTCGAACTATCCTTTTAGATTATATCTCATTTTTACAAAAAAAGCGAAAGATATTCGTGTTTTTTTATTTACAGTATGATGACAAAATGAAAAAATTATGAAAAAGGATTGTGGGAAATGACTCTTCAACAGCCTTTGGAAAAGAATCGAAAAAGCAAATTGCCGGCTCGAATCTGAAAAACAATTCGATAATCAGGAATACGGATTTGGATCGAAGAGTAAAAATCCTTTTGTGAAATTAAAAAACGCAATTCGTAATCAAAAATCGGCCGAAAGAATTCGGAAAATCAAAATCAAAATCTGAAAAACAATTTGCGATTTGAAATTTGAAATCAAAAAACGAATCAATCACCCGAAATCAAATTTCAAAAAAGATTCGGAATCAAATTCGGCTATGATTTTTTTCGCATCATTCCGACCGCCAAGCTGACTATCGGCGAAATATAGCATAGACAAGCGTAGGGAATGAAAGCAATTCCGCTTCCGATGATGCCGACGATAATCAGATAGTTGATATTCCACGGAAGAATGGGTGCGACAATCAGCCCCGTATCCGACAAGGTGCGAAATAAAATCTCCCGGCGAATTCCAAATTCGTCATAGCTCTTTTTAAGCAGGCTCGCAGGCAAAACCAGCCCGAGTGTTTGGTCGCAGGTCAGCGCCGTCGTGCCGATGCTTAAACATGCGGTTCGAAACAGCAATTGTCGAGGCGAGCGGATGCTTTGTGCAAAGCGTTGGATGAGCTTATCAATCAGAGAACTTTTAATCAGCAGATTGACCAAGAAGATGGCGCTTGCCACAATCAGCGCGACTTCAACCATTTTGAACATACCGCCGCCCTTTAGAATATGTGCAAGCTCGCCTTCATTAGAGGAGCTGTATCCGAACAGCAGATGGCGAACCACATCCGTCAGCGAATTTTTTTGCACGAACAAGCTAAAGAGCGAGCCGAGTCCGATTCCTGACAAAATCGTGTAGAGCGAATTGACGCCGAAAACCGAGAGAAGCAAAATCAAAATCGGCAATACAAATAAAACGGGATGGATGACGAAGCTACTTTGAAGTTCCGATTGAATATGAACGAGATTGCTCAGACCATGCTCATACTAATATCCATTCCATATTACATGATATTGTGATAAAATAAGGGTAGAGGAATGGAGGAGAGGATGACAAAATGAAACAAAAGTA
>JAUNKE010000068.1 GCA_030532905.1 Peptostreptococcaceae bacterium | reverse complement strand
CAGAGTTATCAACAATTTGTATTTTGAATAACTGTTTTTTGTTTCTCACTTTGTATGGAACGGTGGCAGTAGGTTACGGATATACAATCTCCCGTTGGTCGTTGTATATCTCGTCAACCCATGCATGTGACCTACCAAAGATTTTCATCGCTTTGCTTGAAAATCGGGTTAGGTCTAGAACCCCACCGTTCCGCCGTTCCATAGGAACGGAAAAAGAATAATTTTTCTGTAGTGTATTAGGTATTAGTATTATATTTGATAATGGGATTATAACTTTCGATAATTGAAATATAATGTTGACCAACAAAAATTTTTATTTTATATTATTAGTATAAAGGAAATGCTTTTCATTTCTAATTTCAAGGGGGTAATATGAAAAGAAAAATAATAAGTGCCGTATTGTTAGCAACTTTAGTATGTAACAATACATTTTTTGTGTTAGCGGAAGAATACCAATACGATGAAAATGACCGATTGGTAAAAGTGATCTATGATGATGGAAGCTACATAGAATATCATTATGATAAGACAGGAAATATCATCAAAGAGGTTAAAGGAATAAGTCCAAATGGAAACAGCGGCGGCTCGGGAAACAGCGGAGGTTCAGGTGGAAATTCCGGCTCCGGCGGAAATGGTGGAAGCAGCGGTGGCTCAGGTGGAAATTCCGACAATTCCAATGCAGGGGGGTCAAACAACTCCGGTGGAAACGCAGGAGGAGACAATTCACAAAGTCCGGGAACGACACCTTCTGTTCCCGACAAACCCGAAACACCAAAACCTAAAATTGATATTTCGTCCATACGAAAAAATAAGAAATCAAAGATTAATGCGAAGGTTGAAAGTAGAACTGAAAAGGAAACAAGCATTACAGACATTATAATTTCAAACACGGACATTCAATCCTTAATAAAAGAAAAAAAGGATTTGGTACTGGAGTATAATGGCGTACGCATCCAAATAAAGTATAAGCAACTCAAAAAAATTGATAAAAAAGCCGATTTCAAATTAACTCTAAGAACAAAAAACAGTTTGCCTATATTGCAACAACATCTTGGAAAGGGCAAAAAGAAGATTGAAAAAGTAGAACAGGAATTTTCTATTGAATTAAATTCCGGAAAACCGATAGACTTTGAAATTCAATATAAAGTTGCTCAAAAGGAAAGAGCAAAAGACTATCGAACTTTTGAAATAAAAGGGAAAAAAGTAAAAATCAAAAATGTTAAGGTGAAAAATGGGACTGTCACAATAAAATCAAATTCGGGGAATAAATCAATAGGAATATTGATAATGGGGAAATAGGAGGAAACCATGAACTACAAAAGAATAATAAGCTTAATGTTATCGGTATTGATTTGTTTAAGCAGTATTGATTTCAGTTATGCGAATCACTTTTCAAGCAGACCGAACATTCAAATTGGGAATAATGTTGCGCAACAAACAGTATCAGAGCAACCAAATATTTCAGAAATTAAAAAAGATGTAAGTTTGCCATCTGATAAGAACAAAGATGACAATAAAAGCAGTAATAATAATTCACAAGAAAACAAACCGGGGAAAGAATCTCAAAAACAAACAGATGATTCGTCCTCTGTAAACGGAACAATAAAAAATGATTCACAACAAGATAAGGATAATAAAAAACAAGATACGGATAAGAAGGAGAAAGATTTATCTTCTGAGAAAGGTGATTTGCTAAATTCTGCGACTCCGAATCCGAATGATATTATTCAAGAGCAGATAAAAAATAATTTAAGTATAGCTCTTGGAAACAATCCGAATACGAATGTACTATCTACAGATGATTCTTGGAAAGAGCAGTTTAAGATAGAAGCGGTAAGCGGAAAATCTGAAATTGAAATTGTGCCAAACGCTTATCAAAATGAATACTTTGAAAATCTTACTGTCCAAGTGAAGATGAATGAGAAGCTATATAAATATTTTAAAGGCGATATCACATTACCGAATAATGAAGAAATTTTATATTATACTTTCTTAGGCTATGGATTGGCAAAAAGTTTTAGGGGGAATGGTTATCACGAATCGCCATCCGACAGAATGTTTATCAACCAAGATTTTACGGACATTTTAAAAGAAAAAATTCAAAACGGTGATTTTATAAAAACAGGAGAAGAATATCTACTCGATTTGTCAAGTCGAAGCAAATTGACTGCATTTTCAATGCGTGAAAAAGAATATGAATTGGAAAGTTGGCTCGACCCGAAAAATAAACAAGAACGATACAAAGATTACAGCTTTTCCGATTCCAAAATAAAGATACCGGTTTCTTTTAAGAAAGGCTCTTATACAAGTGAGCAGTTGCGACTTTTAGAAAATCAGATTAGCTTGCAATCTGCTGAAACCGAAGTGTTGTTTGGCTCTGAAACCCATTTTACTGTTCGAGGTGAAATCGGAAGAGAGGTTCAAGATGTCTTTTTCCCGAACTCAAATCTTAAAATAAATTATTCGATTTTAGCTAATGGAGAGAAAAGAGCTCTGATCGATTTAATAGAAATTGACAAGATTGACCGCCACTATATGATTCATGGAATGGAACCGATTATACCGCGTAGTGCAGATGTCGTTGCTCTGAATTTGAACCGAGATATTGCGTCGTCTCATAACAATTTTTTGCCGGGCAATCTTGTCTATGAAGGCATATTACCGGCGGGAGACTATGAAATCTTGATGGAAATTACCGAAGAAGATGATGCGACGCCGCTAGTAACGAAAAAAGTAAGCGTTTCGGTAAAATCTTTTAAAGAAGAAAAAGATGAAACGCTGAATCACCTGAAAAGTGGAAAAGTTTTTAAATTTATATTCCCGTCAAAAGACAGCGTCATACAACCTGCCGATTCAAAGAATAGACCGATTCGTATTGAAATGGAAAATACGGAACAAATGGTAGAGAGCATTTGGAACAGGCAACTACAACCATTAACTCAAGTATTTATAAAGAACACGAATGACAAAATTGTGGTAAAAGGTAAATTAAAAAAAGTGGAAAGAGGTATCTATACCATTGAAGGAGATGACCCATCCGCGCCGCTTTCATATGCCATATCTTTCTTAAAAGAAGGAAACTACACTATTGAAGTAAATTATAGTGATGATACAACAGGTTTAATCCAAGAGATTGTACCTTTTGTTGTCATGGATAAAAACAGCAAGTATATTCAAGCCATCAAAGAAAAAATCAACGGAGAGATCATCTCATATGAAAATAAATATCGAAATCTTCGTTTCAAGCTGGACAAAGAAACCTATCAATTGATGATCAAACCGACCAAAAAATTTGATCGAATGACTTGGTTGGATTACCGAATTGATATATACAATGAAGAAGGAAACTTGGCACACAGCACTCGCAATTTGAAGTCCGAAATTCGTAAATCCGCCCTACAAGGCAATCAGGAAGAATATTTTGACTCCATTGCATTGAAGGAATCTATCTACAACAGCAACCCGTTGCTTAAAGATGGCAAATACAAAGCGGAAATTGTATTTTTGTATGATCCGTACTATAAAAGTGAATTTGTAACCATCGGTAAAAGTAAACCTTTTGAATTTGAAATAAACGAAGGACAAGATAAATTTACTGAAGATGAAGCACTCAAAAACAAAATTTTGGAAATTACCGCAGCATTTACTCCGAGCATCACGCAAACTCATGATGAAACCCAGGATATCTATGGGGATATCATTCTAAGTGATGCAGGAATCGAGAACATCAATCAAGAACTTCAAAAGCTCAGAACCGAGTTTACAAATATATATAGTATTTATCTTCAGCGACAAGTTAATATTTTTGATGAAAATGGAAAATCCGTCAGTTTTACTCAGTCAGGAGATGGCGTGATAACCATTCAAAATCCGATTCGATTTGCAACTCCTACAAAATACAAAATGGTTGCTCAATATTATGTCAAAATCAATATTAGCGGTAAAGAAGAACAAAAACTGACGATATCAGACTTGAAACAAAATGTATTTGTCAATGCGATTCATAAACAACCGATGACCGCTGAACTGGAAGAACTCAAGAAAACAGCGGAGATTAAAATCCATTCATCCGAAGTCAGAGGGTTTGAATTTACGGCGGCACACAAAATCAATGAGACGCTCTATCAATATTTGCTATCCAATTCCGCCGTGTTCAAAATCCGTTATGAACTTCAGGACGAAGACGGGCGTTCGTTATTTTTTAAAGAATACCATTATAACAAGCGACCATACTCTCACAATCCTGACGATGGATTATACACTTGTTATACGGAATATATCGAACACTCGTTGAATCTGAAAAACGGAACTTATCAAATTAAAGCAACTTTGTTCGCTCAGGATAAAGTAAATCAAGCATACTATCCAATAACGGAAGATACAGTGACCCGATACTACTCAGGCTCCAATTCCAACGAAGACCTGTTTGATACTTTGCGCGATAAAGAATTCAAATTGATTCCTTTGGACAAAGAAACCTATGAAGATATTGACGATATTGAATTTACAACTTCCATTGATAAGGAAGTTTATACGAAGAATATCAAAAAAGTAATTTTTTCCAATGAGATTTTGGTTGTGAAATTAAAAGTAGGTTATCGCGACGGACAAGTGATTGCAAACAAAGAAGTAGAAGAAATCCATTACGATTCCAAAAATCAGGATATGCCGAAGCTAACGGAATACAAAAAGGCGGTAGCCTTGGTGGATGCATCTTCCGATAAGGTGCTTATAAAATATAAAATAAAAGCGAGTGAAATAGGATCAGGTGAATACCCTATCGAAGTAACCTTGGGTCAAATGGAAAGTCGATACAGCAATTCTGAGATCTTCAAAACGGATTCTCAAACGCTTCGTCGAGTTTCATTATCTTTTTCAAACGACTTCTTCAGTTCTCGAATTGCTGAAGATGAAACACCATATAGCATAACTGTAAATTCAACACCGCTCATTGAAGATAAATTTGATGTCAAACTCAAGCTTTATAAGTTCAACGATCAAACAAAAACTTTTGAATTTGAGAAAGACCTGCAAAATAAATTTACCGTTGAAAATACAAGAGACACGACATACCAATTGAGAACAATGCTTCGTAAAAACGAAGTCGGTGAAGGAATATCAAAAATCGAACTTATTTTGCAACCGCGAAATATCGAATTTGAGCCAAAGAAAACCGAAACAAGAGAATTCAAGTTCAAATTCCGCTCCGATTTGCAAGTGAAAATTCCGGATATCACCTTGTTAAGAGCAGGAGAAGAAAAAGAAATTTCTTGTGAGATAAAAGACTTATTCGGTGCGCCTGAGAAAGCGGAGATAGTTGTATATGTTGATAATCACGAAATTTCGCGAAAAGAAGTGAGTCTAAGCCCTTACAGCTACCCTTACTTGGAAAAAATAAAATTACCGACTGAGCAGGCAAAAGAATATGAGCTGAAGGTCGTAGCTGTTTCAAAATTTGATAATAAAGAATATGTTGCAAAGAAAAATTATCAAGTGGAGGAGCAATCGAATCTTACAATAAACGGACAAAAATCTGCATATATTACACCGAAGAACATCGCTTTGGATATTCAAAATGATATTCAAATCCGAAACAATAATTCGCTTGCGGATAGAATCCGCTTGGAATATATCTCTGAAGATGTAGAGGTAACCGGTCCGAGTGAACTTGAAATTCAAGGGAAATCCATGACCTATTTACCGATTTCCGTCAAACCGAAAAAAGATGGAAATCATCAAGTGAAAATTGTAGCAACATCTCAAAATGACACAACGAAAGTCTATGAGGTGAGCTTTGCTGTGCAAACCAGAGAGATTCTGTCCAATCAATTTATGCTTCGATTAGGTCAAGGAAGCATCAGCCTTTTTGAAAATGAACAATTGGAAACTTTTGTTGAAATTACAAATACGGGGGATACACCTATTTCAGAAATCAAACTTACTGCGACATCTGAAAATACAGTAACAGCACTTCTTGAAAATGAATCGCTCAATAATATTGCTCCGTTTGAAACCCGAAGAATAAAAGTAACTCTTTCGGCAAGCTCATTATCGGAAGAATATCAAAACAATAATATAATCATAACGGCAACAGGAGCAGAAAATGTTTCGATTCGAAAATCAATTCATGTTCAAGTCATGAAGAAAAAAGGAAAGTTGCTTATCAATAACGGAAATGCAATACAAACTGTAAGCGGCGGACAAAATGAAGAAGTTCAAGCTCAAATAATAGTTTCAAACATTGGAAATGCAGATTTGAGTAATCTTACAATCCAAAGCAATGACCCTAATGTTGTCATTGAGAAAAATTCCGTTAATGTGCTAAAGCCATCAGAATCATATGTTTTTGATGTAAAAATTAAAGCGGAGGCATCGACTGAAATTGGAGAATTCCAACATAATGTCGAAATAAAGCACAATGGGATAACCAAGGGATATGTTGCAATTAAACATATTGTGACAACAGCACAAACCGGCACATTGGAATTGGCTGTATTTGATGTTACCGGAAAACCCTTTAAACGAGGAAAAGTAAAATTACACCACAAGAAACTAAGTGATGTAAACTATGAACTTAATCTACAAGATCAAAAAGAAAATCAAGTCTTATCACAAGAGATGAAGATTGGAGAATACAAACTATATTTGTTGAATGATAAAGAAGAAAAAATTCGAGAGATGGATATTACTATTCTTCCGAATCTTATTTTGCAACAGCCGATTCAACTTGACATTAAAGATAAGTTGTTTAATACGGAATTTAACATCAGCAAAGAGAAGACCAAAGACGGATATACCATCAATATCATTTCAGCATCGCCGGGGGCAAAACTGCCGGAGGATGTTCCGAGCATTGATTTGGTTGGAGAAATTTATAGATTAGAGCCGGGAAAAAGACAAGATGTAAATTTGTCTGTTATAAACAATTCTGTCTATAACATTCAAAATGTTGAACTTGAAATGGCTCTATTAAATCAGATCGGTCAGCAATCAGGAACAACCGTTCAAGTAATCATTCATGATCCGGGAACTATCAATTTGGGACCAAAAGAAACAAAGAACATTCCGGTAACTATCGTTGCAACAGCGAATGCGAAAATTGATGATGAAACGACAATACTTGTTTCGGCAAAAGCGGAATGTACGGACTTTAAAATCACCAAAGCGGGTGGAAGTTTGCTATTTGCAAAAACCGTAATCGGAGGTGTGGTAAGAACGGCTAACGATGTGAATCGACCATTGCCGTCTTATCCGAATACCGGAGGCGGCGGTATTCAGCAGATTATAATAGAAAAACCGCAAATACCGAATTACTCTCCATACAAAAAAGGGCAGACACAACTAAACCTCACATCCCAAATCACTATGGATAGAGAAATTCTTAAGGCAAATTTAAGAATTTTTGAAGTAAAAGAAGAAACGAAGTTAAAAAGTGTTTATGTTCACATTTTAGACAAAAATCGAGAAGAAATAACAAATAAATTTTTCCAAAAGACATACAAGGGAGAAGAATATACCGGGGAGAACACGATTATTCCGGGAAAAGAATATGAAATCGGTTGGTATTTAGCCGAAAACAGTTTCTTCGTTCAGGAACCGACTGAGTTTATTGCGTTTGCTCAAATTATTTATGAAGAAAATGGACAACAACAAATCGAAAATACTCAAGAAGTTACTTTCACATTAAATCCGTTGCCATACTTGGATGTTGAATTTGAAATGCCGAATTATATGTTGGCAAATAAAGAATATGAGTTCAAAACAACGATTCATAATGTTGGAAAGGGAACTGCAAAAAATTTCAACATGAAAACATTAGGCTCTGCACTTGAAAAAGAGCTTGGACTTGTAAGTCTTTCATCCGATGAACTGAAAAACAAAGACATTGCTCCGAATGAAAAAGTCACAACAGTTGTCAAAATGATGTCAACGAGAGAAACGGCAATTGAGAACCGATTGATTTCATGGCAATACCAAAATGATTTGGGATTGGACATCATGCCTCTTATCAAAGCCATTCGAATCAAGGTAAATGATGAGGCGAAGCGTGTGATGCAAGAACGAATCAAGAAAAGAAATCATCCGGATCCCGTATCATGTATCAACGATCCAATCGATCTTTCAAGTGGAGCACAAGTAGTGGATATGGAACTTCTTGCGATGGATGGAAGTTTACCGTTACAATACTTTATTTCCTACAACTCCCATCTTCGTCAAGCAACGAGTCATGGAAACGGATGGACGAATATCTTTGATATGAAGGTGGAAAAAACCGCAGAAGGTATTGATGTTCACTACAATGGTGTGAAGAAAAACAGTTTTGTCGCTAATGGGGATGGAACTTATCGCACCGGCGATGCAGATAGAATGGATGATATACTCACCGAAGAAAATGGAGAATATGTCATCACGAAGAAAGATAATATCAAATATCGTTTTTATGCAGACGGAAGATTAAAGCAAGTTGCATATAAAGATGATAAAACCATCGATATCACTTACGACGGCGACAACAAAACAATCAAAGACACCCAATCCGGCGTATTCGTTACAGTATCTATGCAGGATGGAAAAGTAACTGAGCTCATCGATAACGGAGGACGAAAAGTATCTCTTACCTACGATGACAAGGGAAATTTGACACAAGTTCAAAACCCACTCGGTAACATCATGAAATACGAATATGATGATCAAAATCGAATCGTGCGAGGATACGATGAAGAGGGAGAACTTCTCTTTGAAAATGTTTATGACGAGATGGATCGAATCATCAAACAAACTGATGCACTTTCAAGTGAAGGAACGAGTATTTCTTATGAAGAAACGGAAAAGGAACTGATTGCAAAAGTTACCGATAGACTCGGTCACATTAAAACCTATACTCATGACAAAGTAACAGGCAGACTTCAAAAATTAGAAGATGAAGAAGGTCTTATTTTCGAGCGCATTTATGACGAAAACTCCAGATTGGTAGAAGAAAAAGATGCGCAGGCGAGCATTCGATATGAATATGACAGTAATGGAAATCTAACCAAGATTACGGACAAGCTCGGACGAGTGACATCATATACCTATGATGATCAAGGAAATCTTTTGACTCAGACAACGCCAAGACAAAATACAACCAAGATGACCTATGATGACCATGGAAAGTTGCTCAGTATTACCAATCCTATCGGTGATGTACTCAAAAATGAATATGACCCGAAAGGAAATCTCATTTCCACAACATTGCCGAATAATGACAAATTAAGCTATACGGTTGAAAATGGACGAGTGACCAATGTAAAACCGAAAAAAGACAGCCAATATACGAAGGTCTATGATGAATTTGGACGAGTATCCGAGATTCAAAACCCGGTCGGTGGCGCAATTAAGTTCACCTACTTCGGTGATAACCAAATCAAAACCATCACCGATGAATCCGGAAATATTACAAAATTTGAATATGACAAAAGAGGAAATCTCAGCCAAATAACCGACCCGCTTGGTCACACACAAAAATATAGATACAATCTATACAAAGATTTGGTTTCTTACACCGACCAAGAAGGAAATCAAACGCTCTACAACTATGACGCGGAGCGGAATTTGGTAATGACCACTTATCCGAATAAATCGCAGAGCACTTATCGATACGATGTTCGGGGAAATCTTATTAAAGAAACCGATGCACTCGGTAATGTAACAACTTACACTTATGATAGCGTAGGAAACTTGATTCAGGTACAAAAAGCAGACCGAATTCAGACCTACATCTATGATAAAGCAGGACAACTGGTTCAATCAAACACCGACAAAGTAACAAGCTACACCTATGATGAAGACGGAAACTTAAAAACCATATCGGATGCGAATGGAGAAAAAACCGTTGTAAGCTATGATGAATTGGGTCGCATTATTTCCGTAACGGACAAAGAAGGTCATGAAGAAAATTACACCTATGATGAAACCGGACTCAAAGATTATATCGGAAAAGACAAACAAAAAATCTCCTACGAGCGAGAATACGGTCAAATCACCAAGATCATCGACCAAGAGGGCAACGAAGTTCGCTACGAATACGACAAAATGGGTCGAGCAACCAAAATTATCGACCAAGAAGGCAATGAACATCAAATAGACTATACGCCGACCGGTCAAATCAGCAGCATCACCGACCCATACAAGCATGCGGTTTCATACGAGTACGATGCTGTCGGAAGAAAAATTGCACAGATTGACAAAAACGGAAATAAGACAAGTTTTGTGTATTCACCGAGTGGAAATTTGATTGAGATTCAAAATGCGCTCGGAAACAAAGTCACTTTTGCTTACGATTCACTCGGCAATGTGATTCGCGAAACGGATGCCGCAGGCAACGAAACCATTCACCAATACAACAAAGTCGGCGAACTCATCAAGAGCATATCTGCGCTTGGAAACCATACCCTTTATGAATACAACGCATTTGGTGAAGTGGTCAAAGTAAGTGACAGCATCGGCACGATTCGAACACTCAGCTACAACAACAAAG
>JAUNKE010000067.1 GCA_030532905.1 Peptostreptococcaceae bacterium | reverse complement strand
ACTTTGACTCCCGCCAAGTGGAAATTACTTTTTCACTTTAGGAATCTAAAATTTTCTCTTCTTTTATAGCATTTATATTGAGAATATGTGTCGGTTATGATACAATTATCTTGTTTTTTATAATTTGACGGAGGTAATTATGAGGGTTATTATTATAGGCAGCAGTGCGGCGGGGCTTTCTTGTGCGGAAACCTTGCGCAAGGGAAGCGATGCGCAGATTGCCATTATTGGACAAGAGAAAGTAAAACCATATTTCAGACCGGTACTTTCCCACATGATTTTAAGCGATAAAACCGAAGAGCGATTTTTTCTGAAGCCGGATGACTTCTATGAAAAAAACAATATCGAATTGATTTTAGACAGTGAAGTGACAACGATTGAGACGAAAGAAAAAAACATCACGCTTAAAGACGGCAGCAAGATGAGCTATGACAAATTGGTTCTTTCCGTAGGAAGTTACAATTTCATTCCACCGATAAAAGGCGTGGAGAAGCGTGGCATTTTTGATTTGAAATATTTTTCCGATATTGAAAAAATCAATTCCTATTGCTCAAACAAAGAGAATATTGTCGTTATCGGCGGCGGTTTGCTCGGCATTGAAGCGGCTTGGGCATTTTTGCATGCGGGGAAAAAGGTGACGATTTTGGAATTTATGCCGCGATTGATGGCGCGACAGCTCAGCGAAGAAGCGAGCCGAATTGTCAAAGATGAACTTGAGAAAGCGGGAATCAAAGTATTGCTCGGAAAATCGACCAAAGAAATTGTGGGCGGCGAGCATGTGGAAAAAATCATTTTGGAATCCGGCGAAGAGCTGCCGGCGGACATCGTATTTTTCTCCATCGGCGTTCGAGCGAATGTAAGTCTTGCGAAAGAGGCGGGCTTGGAAGTCGATAGAGGAATCGTCGTCAACCAAAATATGCAGACATCGGATTCGGATATTTACGCGATTGGCGATTGCGCACAGCTCGGACAGATGGTGCCGGGAATTTGGCCGATTGCGATGCAGATGGGGAAAATTGCCGCAAGTCATATTTTGGGACAGAGTTTGGAGATGAAAGTCAATCCGCCGATTGCAATGCTCAAGGCTTTGGATATCGGCGTGTATTCCGCGGGCGATGTTTCCAAGCAGGATGATTCGTTGACGATTCATGACGGAGAGGATTATAAATATTTTTCATTTGAAAATGGAAAACTCACCGGAATCAATCTTTTGGGAAATTCAAAATTGTCTTCGAAAGCACCGAAGATGCTGGCGCAACAGATGAGCAAATCGGAAGTTGAGCAATTATTAGGGGAGATGTAATGAAAAGGAAAGGAAAAGGAAATCCAATAGTATTTTTATTCATTATATTACTCATTGCGGTAGTAGTGTTTTTCGCAAAAGATTTCGATATGTCGAAGCTCAATCCGTTTATATTCGGAAGTTCATCGCGTACCGAGATAACGACCGACCTGCTCGCCAGCCGAATCGCATCGGTAAAAAAGCTGATTACGACGGAGTATCATTACACCAATATGGGCGCGATGGAAAATCATAATGAATTTTACGGTTGGAAAGTGCCTTTTACACGAAAATCTTTTATTATTTCGTATGAGGGCGTGATTTACGCGGGCGTAAATATCGATAAAACCGACATCAAAATCAAGGACAAAGAAATTATCGTTGATTTGCCCGATGCCGAAATTTTATCGCATGAGATAAAAGAGGACAGCGTTACGATTTTTGACGAGCGAACATCACTTTTTAATCCGATTCAGATAGAAGATTACACTTCCTTTTCTTCCGACCAGAAAAAAGTGATGGAAGGCAAAGTGATTTCAAACGGCTTGCTCGACACAGCCGAGAAGAATACGAAAGAAGCGATAAAAGAAGTGCTGATGCTCAGCCCGGAAATTGCCGAGAGCTATACCGTCACATTCCGCTAAAACGATTTTGTGAATGATTTTCAAATAGCTAAGACCGATGATGACGATTTCGTAAAAAATCGTAAAGAAGCCGTCGCGGTCAAACAATCGTATAAATTTTACAAATCCACTCGATTTTACCGACTTGACGGGAGTGAATCGCATGTCGAGTTATCGGATTTTAAAAGCATAAGTTTAGAGAAAGGAATGATTTCGCTTCAAATCATACAAGAACATGTTATTATTGTCGGAGCAATGGGAAGATTATACCATACTGGATGCGGGCGATGGCGAAAAGCTGGAAAGCTGGGGAGGCATCGTGTTGCGGCGTCCGGACCCGCAAATAATTTGGCAGACGAATAAATCCAAAAAAGAGTGGAAAGATTTTCATGCCATCTACCATCGCAGTGAAAAAGGCGGTGGCAGTTGGGATGTCAAAAAAAAGATTCCGGAGAAATGGACGGTAAAATACAAATCATTGGTGTTCAATATCAAACCGACCGGCTTTAAGCATACGGGACTTTTTCCGGAGCAAGCGGTCAACTGGGATTGGATTATTGAAAAGATACAGAAAGCGAATCGTCCGATAAAGGTGCTCAATCTGTTCGCCTACACGGGTGGCGCGACCTGTGCGGCATCCTTTGCCGGCGCGGCGGAGGTTGTGCATGTCGATGCGTCCAAAGGGATGGTCGCTTGGGCGAAAGAAAATGCGCAGAGCAGCGGACTCTCCGACAACAAAATTCGATACATCGTCGATGATGTGTTCAAATTTGTTGAGCGGGAGCATCGACGCGGAAATTTTTACGATGCGATCATTATGGATCCGCCGTCTTACGGACGCGGACCGAAGGGCGAAGTTTGGAAATTGGAAAATGAGTTGCCGAGACTGCTCGAACTCACCTCCAAAATTTTGTCCAAAGATTATATTTTCCTCTTGGTCAACGCATACACGACGGGATTTTCGCATCTGTCGCTGAACAATATGATGAAACAGACTTTTTCAGGCGACAATCTGTTTTGCTCAGGGGAAATCGCATTGCCGATTCAACATTCCGACTTGGTGTTGCCATGCGGAATCTATGCGAGAATGGAGAAAAAATAATGAATGTAATATATGAAGACAATCATATTATCGTTGTCGAAAAACCTTTCAACATTCCGACCCAAGCGGACGACTCGGGGGACATGGACATGCTCAGCATGGTCAAGGAATATATTCGAGTGAAATACAACAAGCCAGGTGAAGCCTATATCGGATTGGTACATCGATTGGATAGAGTAGCCGGCGGTTTGATGGTATTCGCCCGAACGAGCAAGGCGGCGTCGCGATTGTCGGAGCAGATTCGCAATCGGAAATTTGAAAAAGAATATATGGTTGTGGTGGAAGGCACGCCGAGCGCCGATTCGGCAACGCTGACCGATTATCTGTTCAAAGATAACAAAAACAATATGGTCAAGGTCGTATCCAAACAAAGCAAAGATGCCAAAGAGGCAAAGCTCAGCTATGATTTGCTGGAATATCGGGAGGGCTTGAGTCTGCTGAGAGTCAATCTTCATACGGGACGGCCGCACCAAATTCGAGTGCAGCTTTCTTCACGAAACAATCCGATTTTCGGCGACGGAAAATACGGCTCAAAAATAAAAAATAAAAAAGGAATTGCGCTCTGGTCATACCGTATTTCCTTCGAACATCCGACCAAAAAAGAGTGGATGACTTTTGAATTATTACCGCCTACAATAGTTCCATGGGATATGTTCAAGGTCATGGAAAAAATTTAGAAATAACTGCTTTTGTATTGACACGAAATAATGATTTCGATATAATAAACGGTTGGTTGACAATCCCGAGTGACTTGTGATAAGATATTTTCATAAGCGCGAGGGGGGTGCACTGTGAGTAATATTTTTAGTATTGAAAGCATTAAAAAAGGTATTGGCAAACATGTTGGCAGAAGCGTGATCATCAAAGCGAACAAGGGTCGCAAAAAAATTGTAACGAAAAAGGGAGTTATCGAAGGAGTTTATCCAAGCGTTTTTATGGTAACTTACTCCGGTGACGATGACATTACGACGAGAGTGACATACAGTTATATTGATGTTCTGACAGAGAATGTGCAGATCAAATTGGCAAGAGAATAAGGTACTGTTCCATTTCGGAACGGTACTTTTTTTATAAATATCTTTATTATCTTCTTTCTTTGTGATACTATTGAGAAGCTGAGAAGGAAGTGAGGCCGTATGAAACTGAAAGCGAGAGCGAAAATCAATTTGACACTCGAGGTGCTCGGAAAAAGAAAAGATAATTATCATAACTTGATGATGGTAATGCAAAGTATTGATATTTATGATAAAATAGAGATAGGGATAAGGAATTCCGAAGGGATTTTTTTGGACTGCAACAAAAAAGAATTGATGACAAAAGATAATTTGGCTTATCGGGCGGCAAAAATTTTTTTGGAATATATAAAATCCGATGTCGGATGTGATATTTATATTGAAAAAGCCATTCCGATGGGCGCCGGCTTGGCGGGCGGAAGTACGAATGCCGCAGCGGTGCTCTATGCGCTCAATCAGCTGACAAATGCGAAACTGAGTGAAGAGGAGCTGATGAAACTTGCGCTTTCTTTGGGCGCGGATGTTCCTTTTTGTCTGCACGGCGGCACACAGTTTTCCGAAGGCGTCGGCGAGCGGTTGAGCAAATTGCCCGATTTGGATTTTTCCCTGCTGCTCGTAAAGCCCAAAGAGAGTATTTCAACTGCTCAGGTGTTTCAAAAATTGGAGCCGAGCGACTACTCCGACGGAGAAAAAACTAAGCGATTTATACAATTCAGCGAAGAAAAAAACTATCATCGCGCGCTACAATATATGTGCAACGGACTTTACGAAAAAAGTTTGAGCTTTGTACCGCAGATGAGTGAGATTATACAGAGGATGAAGAAAGATTTCGGATGCGCGGCGGCGATGATGTCCGGCTCCGGCTCAACGGTGTTCGGGATTTTTGACAATCGGGAAGCGCGAAGAAAGGCATACGAATATTTTTCGGCAATCCATGAGGATGTGTTTGAAACGCAAACCGCTCCTCAATCCATAATAAACGAGGTTTAGGAATGAATATTGGAATATTATTCGGCGGAAAATCAGCGGAGCATGAAGTCTCCTGCATCTCGGCATTTTCGGTTTACAGCAATATCGACACTGCCAAGTTTACGCCATTTTTGATAGGAATTACAAAAGACGGAGAGTTTCGATTTTACGAAGATGAGCCTGCCCATCTCCAAAGCGGAAAATGGGAGTCTTATGCAAACAAAAATAATGTGGATTTGCTTTCGGAAAAAGGAAAAGCGAAAGTCTTTACAAAAGACGGAAAAGAGATTTTACTCGATTGCATATTCCCTGTTTTGCATGGACCGTTCGGAGAAGACGGGAGAATACAGGGCTTGTTGGAATATGCAAATATCGCCTATGTGGGCGCGGGTGTTTTGAGCTCCGCCATCTGCATGGATAAGGGGATGACAAAGGACTTGCTGAGTTTTCACAATATCCCGCAGACAAAATATATTATAATGAAGAAAAATGACGATAAAATAGAAGAAAGCTTACAAGAAATTTCGTATCCCGTATTTGTCAAGCCGGCGAATATGGGCTCCAGCGTCGGAATCAGCAAAGTAAATTCGTCGGGAGAACTTCAACAAGCGATTGAGATTGCGCGTCAATTTGACGAGCGCATCATCATCGAAGAAGGTGTCGATGCGCGCGAAATTGAGATTGCGGTCATTCAAAAAAAGAATGGGATTTTTGTTTCGGCGCCGGGCGAGCTGTTGGTTGTCGATGAATTTTACGATTACGATGCAAAATACAAGAAGGACACGACCAAGTGGGAAATTCCCGCCCGATTATCTCAAGCGACAACCGACGAAATCAAAAGGCTTGCCGAAAAAGTTTTTGAAATTGTGAATTGTCGCAGCTTTGCGCGCGTGGATTTTTTTATCGACAAAAAGACGCAGCGCGTATTGGTCAATGAAATCAATACCATTCCGGGATTCACGCCAATCAGTATGTATCCGAAATTATTGATTGCGGACGGAATGCCTTATACGAAGATTATTACGGAATTGATAGAGCGAACATTGGAGGAACATGAACAAAAAAAATAGAGCCATCGGCGTCTTTGACTCCGGATTGGGCGGATTGACCGTTTTGAAAGAAATCAGCAAGGTTTTGCCGAATGAAGAAATCGTCTATTTCGGCGATACCGCTCGAGTGCCTTACGGACCTCGTTCATCCGAGACGGTTACGAAATATACTTTTCAATCCATCAATTTTTTGTTGGAAAATAATATCAAGGCGATTGTCATCGCTTGTAATACCGCCAGCGCGAGAAGTTTGGCGCAAGCGCAGGAGAGATACAATATTCCCATCATCGGCGTTATCAAGCCGGGGGCAAAAGGCGCTTTACAAGTTACAGAAAACAATCGAATCGGAATTATCGGAACGGAAGGGACGATTTCGTCCAGAGCGTATGAATATGAAATTTTAAGAAGAAATGAGAATGCAAAAGTATATTCCAAAGCCTGCCCGCTTTTTGTGCCCATCGTTGAAGAAGGTTGGGCGAACTCAAAAGTGGCGGAGCTTACGGCGAGAGAATATTTGAGTTACTTTGACGGAAAGGATATCGACACATTGATAATGGGGTGCACACATTATCCGATACTGCATGACACAATCCACAAAGTGACGGAAGGAAAAATAAAATTAGTCAATCCGGCAGTCGAGACAGCATTGCGAATCAAGTATCTTTTGGAGAAAAACGACTTGCTCAATGATAATCAGGGCAACAACCGACATAAATTTTTCGTATCGGATCTTCCCGAGCGATTCCAAAAAATCGGCGAGGACTTTTTGAACAGACCGTTCGAAAATGTTTCCGTAGTCGAAATTCAAAAATACTAAACTTGTAATTTCGCGGCTTTTTTGATATGATTAAGAGATTGAAGGGGTGAGTATTTTGGAAAAAGTAATGATAAATATAAAAACGGTTCAATATGACAGCACGAGTAAAGAGCAGGATGTGATAGAGCTTCGTACCGAAGGTAAATATTATCAGAAGAACGATGCAAAATATTTAATTTACGAAGAAACGGAACTATCGGGATTATTGGGCACAACGACAAAAATAAAAATTAAAGACAATCAAGTGGAATTGCGACGCATCGGCGAGCACGAATCGGCAATGTCTTTTCAAAAAGACAAGCGCTTCCAAAGCGTCATGCCGACACCGGTGGGCAATATTCCGCTGGAGATTATGACAAACAGCATCCGATTCGACATGCTTCCGGATCCTTTGTCGCTCAAACTCGAATTTGAATACAGCATTGCGCTCAAGGGACTTTTTCAGGGAAAAAATTTGATAAGTATTGAAGCGACCCGGATGAAGTAGGAGGATTTATGCTGACAAAAAAAGTGCTGGATACGATAAAAAGAGAAAATTTAGTACAGACAGGCGATCGTATATTGGTCGCTCTTTCAGGTGGAGCCGATTCGATGACCTTGCTACATGTTTTGAAAAGCTTGCAAAAAGAATTGGGCATCAAAGTTTTTTCGGCACATCTCAACCATCAAATTCGCGGGGTGGAAGCACATTCGGATGCACTTTTTTCATATCGGGCGAGCAGAGAGATGGATATACGCTGCTTTCTAAGCTCGGTGAATGTGCCGGATTTGGCGATGGACAAAAAACTCACCATCGAAGAGGCGGCACGATTTGCGCGTTACAATATGCTTTTTGAATTGATGAAAAGATTGCGCTGCAACAAAATTGCAACGGCACATAATTTGGATGACCAGGCGGAGACCGTCATCATGCGAATTTTGAGGGGAACCGGTCTGAACGGCTTGAAAGGAATCGAGTACAAGCGAGCCGACGGCGTCATTCGACCGTTGATGGACATCAAAAGATATGAGATTGAAGAATATTGTCGTCTAAACGACATTGACTATATTACCGACAATACGAATCTGGAAAATTCGTACACGCGCAACAAGATTCGACTGGAATTGTTGCCTTTTATTGAAGAACATTTCGCTTGCAATATCAAAGAGATTCTGTCGCGAATGTCCAACGGCATTCGGGAGGACAGCCGTTATTTGGAAGAAAACGCGAGCAAATCCTTTGACGAATTGCACCAAAAAATAGAGGACTATGCCATCAAATTTGAATTGGACGGTTTGGATAATTTGCCGGACACCATTATCAAAAGAATGTTGAAGCTGGCTTATGCCGAATTACACATGAGCGCGGAAGGATTGGAGTACATCCATCTGGACGATGCGCTGAAGATTATAAAAAATCCCAAATCGGAGCTGATGACGAATTTCCCCAAAGGGATTACCGTCGAGAAAAAAGGGTACAATCTCTATGTTACCAAAAAGCCGATTGTCGAAGAAGATATTGATTTTGAGTATGAAATCGACCTCAACGGCATCACCGAAATTCCGGAATTGGCTTTGCAGATCGACGCTCGAATGATGAGTCGAGAGAAATGCAAGCTGCTGTCGTCAAGCAGCAATATCAAAGCGTTTGACATTGACAAAATCAACGGAAAATTGGTTGTGCGCAATCGTCGCGTCGGCGACAAAATCAAGCCGCTTGGATTCAGCGGCACAAAGAAAGTGAAAGACATTTTTATTGATAAAAAAATTCCTCAACAAAACCGAAACAAAATACCGATATTTGCAGATGACAACAAGGTGATTTGGATATTGGGACATGATATCAGCGATGAGTCGAAAATCGGTGAGGGGACAAAGAAAGTGGTAAGGCTGACAGTCAAACCGATGGCGAAAAAAGAAAATCAGGAGGAAAAAAATCTTGAAAAAAATTTTTAGAGGGGTTCCGTTTTATGTCATCTTGGTAATAATGGTTGTTCTTTTAGGAATGCAATTAGGGAAAAAGAGCAATGTTACTACGGAATTGACTTATTCGGAATTCTATCAAAAACTGGAAACGAAACAAATCAAAGAAATCAATATTGAAGAATTCAACATCACCGGAAAATATGTTGACGGAAAAGAAGAAAAAGGATTCACCAGTTATATTCCTTATGCACTCAACAGCTTTCAGCTTTCCGACCTTATTACACAACAGGTGAAGGACGGCTCGTTGAAAGTTATTGCAAGCAAACCGCCGCAACAGTCCTGGTTGTTGAGCTTTTTACCGTTGATGCTGCTGATGGGCGTCACGCTTGCGATATGGTATTTCATGATGCAACAATCGCAGGGCGGAGGCTCAAAAGTTATGGGCTTCGGCAAATCGAGAGCGAAAAGACATCGTGATGACAAAAAACAAATCACCTTTAGCGATGTGGCGGGATTGGATGAAGAAAAAGAGGAATTGGAAGAAATTGTCGATTTCTTGAAATCTCCGCAGCGATATATCGAAATCGGCGCGCGAATACCGAAAGGCGTTTTGCTCGTCGGTCCTCCGGGAACGGGAAAAACCTATTTGACAAAAGCGGTTGCCGGAGAAGCGGGCGTGCCGTTCTTCTCAATTTCCGGTTCCGACTTCGTGGAAATGTTTGTCGGAGTAGGAGCGTCTCGAGTGCGTGACCTGTTTGAAGAATCCAAGAAGAATGCGCCATGTATCGTATTCATCGACGAGATTGACGCGGTCGGACGACGCAGAGGTGCGGGACTTGGCGGCGGACATGACGAGAGAGAGCAGACGCTCAACCAATTGCTCGTCGAGATGGACGGTTTCGGAGTTAACGAAGGAATCATCATCATGGCGGCAACCAACCGAGCGGATATTCTTGACCCGGCATTGCTCAGACCGGGCAGATTCGACCGTCAGATTATGGTCGGAGCACCGGATGTCAAAGGTCGCGAAGAGATTTTGAAAATCCATTCGAAAAACAAACCTTTGGCGGACAATGTGAATTTCAAAGAGCTGGCAAAAGGAACACCGGGCTTTACACCGGCGGATATTGAAAACCTCATGAATGAGGCGGCTTTGTTGACGGCTCGTAAAAAAGCGAAAAAGATTGATAAAAATACCATTGAAGAGGCGATTACGAAAGTGATTGCCGGCGTTGCAAAAAAATCGCGCATCATCAGTGAAAAAGAGCGCAGACTGACCGCTTATCACGAAGCGGGTCATGCGGTTGTGGCAACACTCCTGCCGAATACCGACCCGGTTCATCAGGTGACGATTGTACCGCGCGGAATGGCGGGCGGATTCACGATGATATTGCCGGAGGAAGACCGATATTATCGAACCAAGACCGATTTGAAAGAGCATATGATACATCTGCTCGGCGGACGAGTTGCCGAAAAATTGGTGCTGGAAGATATTTCGACCGGAGCAAGCAATGACCTTGAGCGAGTGGCGATGATTGCACGCAATATGATAACTCGATACGGAATGAGCGAAAATCTCGGCGTTATGGCATTTACGGATTCCAATGACGAAGTGTTTTTGGGCAAAGATTTTGCAACCAGAAAAAATTATTCCGAGCAAGTAGCGGCGAAAATCGACGAAGAAATCAAAATTCTGGTCGATGAAGCATACGAGCAAACCACCAAGTTGCTCAGCGAAAATCTGGACAAATTGGAATTGGTTGCGCAGGCGTTGTTAAGATATGAAACGCTGGATGCCGAGCAATATTTGTTGGCATACAACGGTCAGTTGGATTTGAGCGAAGATGCGGAGGTGTCGGAAGAAAAAAACGAGCAAACCGAAAGCGTCGAGGAAGTCGAAGAAGTAAAAGAAAAACAAGCGGGCGGAAAAATCAATTTAACGCCGGAAACTGCAAAATAAAGAAAGAGCTGCTACGGAATGTGGCAGCTTTTTTATGGTGTGCTCGGCATGGGCAATAACTTGGTGGTGAAAGTCCACTACAG
>JAUNKE010000066.1 GCA_030532905.1 Peptostreptococcaceae bacterium | reverse complement strand
TACAAAGTGAGAAACAAAAAACAGTTATTCAAAATACAAATTGTTGATAACTCTGTCTTTTAATATGTTTTAGTATCATTTTGTAAAAGTGGATAAAAAATTCCTTCTATATATATCTTCTTCTATCATAAAAAAATCATCCAAAAGATTTTCCGTAACTTCTCGAATTTTCTTCTCGATGATTTTTGAAACTACATAAACGATAAAATTACCGGAATCGTAATGAGTGAAATCAAATTGCACAAAGTTACGATTTCGGATGCAAAAGTAGCATCGGCGCCAAATTTTCCAGCGATGATATTCGTGTATCCGGCGGAAGGCATCGAAATCAAAATGATTGGAATGCTGTAAAGAACACCGGAAATACCAATCCATTTGAAAATCATCAGCAACGCTGCGGGATAGACAACCAATCGTACAAAGGAGACGATGTAGAGCTCCTTTTGGAACAATACCTTTTTCAAATCCGCCTTTGAAAGCGACATACCGACAATCAACATCGCAACGGGTGTCATCGCATTGCCGAGCAAATTGATGGTGGACATAAATGGGTCGGGAATCATAAATGGTAAAAAATAAGTGATTAGACCGACTCCGATAGCGATAATCGGCGGCATGGTGCTCAATCTTTTTATCACGCTCATGTCCGAAGAAGTGCCCATGCTTTTGGTAATAATCGAAACCATAATGCTCCACGAAATGATTTCAAAAGAAATATTCGCCATTACCGCGTAAAAAATATATTCCTTTCCAATCAGCGACTCTATCAGCGGATAGCCCATGAAGCCGACATTGGGGAGAACCATTCCCAAAACGAGAATCGCCTGCTTAGCTTTGTCTTTTGTGACAAATTTTGCGATAAAGACCGAAGCGATAGTCGTCAGCACATAGGCGATACCCATCAGAATGAAAATCAATACGCCGTTAAAAAATACCTGTTTTTCAAACGGAACTTGAAAAGCACGAATCAACGCACATGGCAAAAATGCATACAACAATGCATTCGTCATTTCTTTTTGCCCTTTTTCCGTGACGAGACCGCTGCGAGCCAATGCGTAGCCGACAAATATCAATAAAAATATTACAAAAACTTTTGAAAAAATCAAGAAAAATCCCATAGCTATTTCCTTTACAATAATGATATAATAATCTAATGACAATCCATTATATCACGAAAAGCAATATGCAAAAATGCTTTCGCGAGTAAAAATAATATTTTGATATAAAACGAAACGATTTGTTTTAATTGGTACAACGAAATTAGAAGGAGCGAGAATGAGAAGACTGATGTTTGCGGCAACGACGAGCGGAACGGGCAAGACGACGATTTGCTGCGGAATACAACGAGCTTTCAGAAACCGAAAAATGAAGGTTCAACCTTTCAAAGTGGGACCCGATTACATTGATACGGAATATCATTTTGTGGCGAGCGGAGAGAAGTCGAGAAATTTGGACGAATTTATGCTCCCGAAAGAAGAAATCAAATACCTTTTTGCAAAATCCGCCGAAAAATCGGATATCAATATTATCGAAGGTGTGATGGGACTTTATGACGGCTTGGGAGCAAGCTCCGATTTTTGCAGCTCGGCGAGCATGGCGAAAATTTTGGACTGTCCGGTCATTTTGATTATCGACGGAAAAGCAATGGCGGCTTCGGCAGCGGCTTTGGTGCTCGGATACAAAAATCTTGACCCCGATGTAAAAATTGCCGGCGTAATTGCCAACAATGTCAGCACGAGCAGCCATTTCAACATTATCAAAAATGCGGTTGAAAAATATACGGGCATTCCGGTCTTGGCTCATATTCCGAAGGATGAAAACTTTTCACTTTCCTCACGCCATTTGGGATTGACACCGAGCATGGAGACGGAAGGTTTGGACGAGAAGCTCGACTATATTGCGGGTATTATTGAAAAACAGGTTGATTTGGATAATCTGCTCGAGATAGCCAATGCTTCCGCGGTGATTTATGATGACAAAAGACGCGAGTCCATCCGAAATGTCGCAAATGTTCGATTGGGCATCGCTTACGATAAGGCATTCAATTTCTATTATCAGGATGCGCTGGAGCTGCTTGAAGAAATGGGCGTCGAGCTCGTGCGATTTTCGCCGATTAGCGACAAAAAGCTGCCGGAGAATCTGGACGGTCTGTTTTTAGGCGGCGGTTTTCCGGAGGTTTTCGCAAAAGAGCTGGCGGAGAATATCGACATTCTTCAGGAGATTCGCCAATGCTCAAAGCAGGGCATGCCGATTTATGCGGAATGCGGCGGCTTGATGTATCTTGGAGCAAGCTTGCAAAATTTGGATGGCGACTTTTTGAAAATGACCGGTATTTTGGACGGACAAAGCGTTATGTCAAAAAGGCTTCAGCGTTTCGGATATTGCGAAGGAATTGCAAAAACCGACAATGTGATTGCCGATGCGGGCGAGACGATTCGCGGGCATGAATTTCATTACTCGGATTTTGTGACCGAAGAAGATGCCGTCTATGATATGCAAAAACAGATGACGGACGGCAGCGTCAAAAAATGGCTCGGAGGGTACCAATCAGGCAATACGATGGGCACTTATCTGCACACTCATTTTGCCGGAAACTACGAAGCGGCACTTCGTTTTGTCGAGCGAATGAAAGAATACCGAAAAAAGAAATAATCTTAGCGGATGGTTTACAATAAAAATCCGAAAAAGATTTTCAGAAACTGAGAAGGAAGGGCAATGAAATTATACATTACAAGACATGGCGAAACCGAGTATAATCAAAAGCATATTTTACAAGGCAACAGCGATTCGCCGTTGACTCAAAAAGGATTGGACGGAGCGAAAAAACTCGCGGATTTTTTGGAGCCGATTCCTTTTGAAAAAATCATTTCCAGCAATCTCGGACGAGCCGTAAAAACTGCGGAAATCATTGCGGAAAAAAGAGGGCAACAGGTGATACAAAATCCCGTCGTTGCGGAAATAGGATTTGCCGACTGGCAGGGCAAGACGCGTGAAGAAATCTGCATCAACGAGCAGAGCGAAAGAAATTATCGATACTATTTCGAGCGTCCGGATCTATATCGGCCGATAAAAAATGCGGAGAGCTTCGACAGCTTGTTTTCAAGAGCAAGGACATTTTTAAGCGAGATGAAGGAGCTTGCAACACGGATTCCGGATGCGAATGTACTGCTCGTGACGCATGGGGCATATATCAAAGCGCTTTTGGCGGTTGCAAGCAATTTACCGCTGAGGGATTTTTGGTCGGGACCTTTCATCAGCAATCTGTCGATTACAATTTTTGAAATCGATAGGGACAATATAATTGTTCGAAACAATGTGGATGTGAGCCATTTACAGATAGAAAATCAGAGCATGGAGATGTCCGGTTATTTGAAATAAAAGTCGCTGTCATTTGAGATAAGAGGAACTATGACAAATTTTTTGATTCGTAATTTTATAAAAAACCACGAGAATATCAAGGATAAAAAAATCGTGCGCAAATATGGATATCTTTGCGGCTTTGTCGGAATTGCAACCAATACCTTGCTTTCCGTCATAAAAATTATTATGGGAATATCCATCAACTCGATTGCGGTCACCGCCGATGCGGTCAACAATCTCTCCGATATCGGAACATCCGTCGTGACGCTTATCGGATTTTATTATGCGGGCAAACCGGCGGATCAGGAGCATCCTTTCGGTCACGGACGCGCGGAATATCTGTCGGCTTTATTTTTGTCGCTGATGGTCATCATGGTCGGGATTCAATTTATAAAAACTTCGTGGGAACGAATCGTCAATCCCGAGCCGATTGCTTTCAGCACGATTTCCGTAATTTTGCTTATCATCTCCGTTGCGCTTAAGATTTGGCAATCGAGATTTTATAAAAAAGTTGGCGAAATCATTCGCTCCAAAACTTTGACGGCCGCTTCTTTGGACTCGATGAGCGATGTGGCGACGACATCCATCGTCGTACTGTCGCTGATACTGCCACGATTTATGAAATTCCAAATCGACGGATACATCGGAATGATTGTATCGCTTCTGATTATCTACAACGGCTGGAATATCGTCAAGGATGTTATCGACCCGATTTTGGGAACGATGCCCGACGAGGAACAATGTCGCGAAATTACCGACAAATTGTTGGAATGTGAAGGTATAAAGGGCTATCACGATTTGATTGTCCACAATTACGGTGCAGGTACGATTTTGGCGACCGTTCATGCCGAAGTGTCCGACAAATTGGAACTCATCGAGGCACATGAGATTATCGATTGCGCTGAAAAAAGAGTGTCGCGCGATTTGGGAATCAACATTCTGATTCATTTGGATCCTATCAATTTTGACGACCCTGCCATCACGAAATTATTTGACGAAACCAAAAATTTCGCCCGCAGCATCGACAAGGAAATTGACATTCACGATTTTCGACTCGTTCAAAAAATTGAGAGCGAAGTGATTTTTGACATGGTGGTTCCGATTCGCTTTTCACAACAGATGATAGATGATACCAAGAAAAAAATGATTGAATTTTTGCATCGGGAATACGAAATCGGAAAAGTCTATATCGAAATTGAGCGCGGAAATATCATCGTGTAAAAAATTCGATATAGCTTTTGGAAAGAAGAAAAGTTTGCTATAATAAGAAAAAATTCAATGTAAAGGATGAAAGATAATGGAAAACAGAGAAAAAACATTAAAATTTTTGGACTCAATGGGAATTTCCTACAAGATGGTGGAGCATCCCGTATGTCATACGATTGAAGATATGGAGGAAGCGGGCATTACCGCACATGGAAATGTGTATAAAAACTTTTTTGTACGCGATGCGAAAGGGAAAAGACATTTTGTCATCACGGTTCCGAAAGATAAATCGGTGGATGTGCAGGCGATTGCAAAACAAATCGGCAGCACGCGATTGAGCTTCGGCTCCGAAGACCGATTGATGAAACATCTTCAAATTGTTCCGGGACAGGTCGGGCCGCTGGCTGCAATCAACAATCCGGACAATACGGTTGAATTTATTTTTGACAAAGACATCAAGAATGAGAAAAACTTGGGGATTCATCCCAATGACAATACTGCAACTTTGTTTTTGAGCTTTGACGATGTACTCAAAGTGCTCAAGAAAACCGGACACGATTTTGATATCCAATATATCAGCATCTAATACGGTACCATATTTGCACATTCTAATATAAAAGTAGCAACGCGAATTCCTCGTCCTTTGTGATGAGGGAAGGAGATAAACGAAGAACCGTGGTTCAAGAATGAATATTCAGCTCGACAAAATGACAAAATGTAGGAAAGTGATATAATGAAATGTAAGAGAAGTTGGTAAATTTGAATTCATAGGAGGTAACGACAATGAAAAAGATCATAGCAATATTGATTTGCCTTGTGCTTTCATTTCATTTGGCTGGATGCGGTAGAACATCGCGTGAGTTTTCTATGGATGGTCATAATGTTTCATCTTTGAATACAAAGTTGATAATAGAAAAAATAATAGAGTTCGAGAAGTTAGACGAACAGCCTTCAATCGATGTAAATGCCACTAACTCCGTGATGCTCACTTCTGATTTTGATTGGGCTGATGATGGGGCAATTAGCTTTTTTTACAAGAAAGAACAAAATACCTACAGTGCACAGTTAAGGATTTTCAATGAGGAGAATAAATATTTTATAACAGAATCCACGAAAGTAGCAGAGCAAGAAAGGATTTTCAAGTTGGAGCATTATCTTGATGCGTTAAAATATATGCCACAGAAGGAAATCCGAAAGCTTTCTCCCGGTGCTGATAAATATCTTTTGATTCAAGTCGAAAGCGGAAATCCCGATGACTATGAGAAATCTGTAATATATTGTCCAAACGGTTTAAAGGATTCGAATGAGTGGCTGATTCATATTTCTGTCCAACCGTTGAACGAGGTCGATGGCTCCTATACCGGTTCAGGCAATGAAGTTATTCATCTATTCTACATAAATGAATAACATATTACAGTTTGTCAAAGTAAAACAATGAAATAAAATCACTGAAAGGAAGTAAAGCAAATAGCCGAACCGTCCTTTTTTATTGTCAAAAATTCAAAAACAAGGAAAGAAACTTATTGAGAACTGAAGCAGAACATAAATTCTGTTACACAAAATCGGCAAAGCCGGAAAAATAAAATTCGCTAAAGCATTCGGAGTTTGTCAATACAAAAAAGTCACAACAACTCAACACCATTGGGGTTATTTGAGAATGGAAAGGCTTGGAAATTAATGGTATAATAAAGTTTAAGAGAAATAAAACATTATTGATTTGAGAGGTATGCACTTTGATAGAAATAAGAGAAGTTGTAGAAAATAAGAAGCAGTTTTTATCGCTTTTATTACTGGCAGACGAACAAGAAGATATGGTCGATAAATATATAGCAGATGGCACAATGTATATTTTAGATGATAATGGAGTAAAGGGCGAGTGTGTTGTTCTAAATGTGGGGAATAATACTCTTGAAATCAAAAATATCGCTATTCATCCGGATTATCAAAGAAAAGGATACGGACAGGCTTTCATTGATTTTATTATAGAGAAATACAAAGGGGAATATTCCGTATTGCAAGTGGGAACGGGAGAAAGTCAGACTACCATCCCTTTTTATGAAAAATGCGGCTTTATTCGTTCTCATATCATCAAGAATTTTTTTATAGATAATTATGAACATCCGATTTACGAAGAAGGTGTCCAATTAGTAGATATGATTTATCTAAAAATGGATTTATAAGTCCGAGCATTAGGAGCGTGATAAATATGAAAAACCGAGAGAAGATTATTAGCTTATGGTTTGATATGTGGCTCAAACAACAAGATTTAGGAATAGATGATATATTTGCGGAAGATGTTGTTTATACTGAAAGTTGGTGTCCTAAATATGAAAATCGAGCAACTGTAAAGCATTGGTTTAATGAATGGAATAGTCGTGGAAAGGTTATTTGTTGGGAAATTAAGCAGTTTTTCCATAGTGAACATCAAACAGTTGTGGAATGGTACTTCAAAAATAAGATGAATGATGGAAGAACAGAAGAATTTGATGGGATATCGTTGATTGAGTGGACAAAAGAGGATAAAATCAAAAAACTAAAAGAATTTGGTTGCAACATTAATAATTATAATCCTTATGAAAACGGTGAGAAACCCCAATTAAGAGATAATAGAACTCCTTGGCTTTAGAACTAATTTCAAAATATTGGTAAGAGCGATTAGAAAAAAAAATCTAATTGCTTTTTTTATTCCAACGAGGAAAGAAGTTTTATGGAAGAACTAAAGAATAGAGGTAAAAAGGCATTATCGCAAAAAGAAAGATTGGCAAAAGCACCTATGAGGTTATTGTCCATTTCAATGAAAATGCAACTGAAACAATGCAGGGTAGATTGTCAAGAATAATGTTGAGGGAGTTTTTGAGAAAATCGGATGAAGAAAAAACTTTTGATTAAAAAGTCTTTGGTAGGTGGCAACAGGTATTGCATATTCGCACATTCTAATATTAAAGTAGCAACGCGAATCCCTCGTCTTTTGTGATGAGGGATTTTTCAACTATTTTTATAAAATATATTGACATACTTTGACTACGGTAGTAGTATTTATTTGACTACTGAAGTAGTGAAAAGGAGTTTGTGTTATGGAAATTAAATTGTTTGATTCTGAATTGAAAGTAATGAATGTTTTATGGGAGAAGGGTGAATTATACGCTAGAGATATTGTTGAAATACTATCCGAAAGTACAGGTTGGAATAGGAATACCACTTATACTTTAATCAACAGGTGTATTAAGAAAGGAGCAATTGAAAGGGTTGAACCGAATTTTTTATGTAGAGCATTGGTAAAAAAAGAAATAATCCAAGAAAAAGAAACAGCAGAACTTGTGGAGAAAATTTTTGACGGCTCACGAGATTTATTGTTTGCGTCATTGTTAAGTTCAAAAGGTTTATCTGACAAAGATATTAAGAAACTGAAAAAAATTGTGGATGAGATGAGTGAATAAAATATAGAGGTGTTTAACATGACGATATTAAGATTATCATTATCTGCCAGTTTGATGATAATAGTTATTTTACTTATAAGAGCTATTCTGTTAAATAAATTACCAAAGGGAACTTTTAAGATTTTATGGATTTTAGCAATGGTTAAACTGATTTGCTCGGTATCAATTCCGTTTAGATATAGCTTGTCTTCCTTATTCGATGATTTTAATCCTGTCAAATATGTTGATTCCGGAATAGTTAAAAACAACAGTTACTTATATGAAAATATACATTACAATAACTTCAATGAATATAGCACTCATATTATAACTTCTGATATTAAGGGGCATTCTATGAATTGTTTTGTAGCTAATTTAGATGTATTTCTATTGGCAATTGGTGTATTGTTGCTTCTTTTTGTCGGTGCTGTTTATTTGAAGTATTGTATCCGTTTTAATGATTCTAAGGTTTTTGAAAACGAATTGTGTGATGAGATATTGGAAAAAGAAAACTTAAGAAGAAAAGTAGTTGTTAAAACAACTAATAATATCAAATCTCCGTTAACCTATGGAATTATAAAACCGGTTATTTTATTGCCGACAAATATAATTAAATATAGCAACGAAGAATTGGAATTTATACTATTACACGAACTTACACATATAAAAAATTTTGACCAGTTATATAAGATTTTCCTAATTTTGATTTTGTGTATTCATTGGTTCAATCCACTCGTTTGGATAATGTGCTTTGTAGCAAATAAAGATATTGAACTGTTATGTGATGCTTCAGTTGTGATGAAAACACATAATCTAAGGAAAAGAGAATATGCTTATATGCTTATCACAATGGCAGATAACAAGAACAAACAAGCTATGGTTATGAGTTGTTTTAGCAATTTAGGTTTTGAAGAAAGGATAAGGTCAATTATGCTAAGCAAAAAATTCAAACTTAAACATTTTATAGCAGGGGCATCTATTGTATTAACCGTTATAGCTCTATTTTTTACAGTGCAAAACGATAAAATAAGACTTGAATCGCCAAAAGTAGAAGGAGCGGAAGTCGGGCTAAAAGAGGTAACACCATATATGAATGTTACGGCAACGGTGGAAGAAAATAAAACTTTAATGGATATTAAATTGTTAAAAGACAGTGTGTGTGTAACAGGAAGAGAGTATTGGGAAAAAGGAGAAGTGATAAAGCTAAAAATCAGCACAGATGTGGGTAACACTCTGCTTCAGGCTGGAATTATACCGGCGGAAAAAATGGAAGAGGGATGGAAATATGATGATTATAGAGCGCCTATAACTAAAGAAGTAAGTGCTAAAGAAAGCACTTTAGAATTCATAGTACCGGAAACCGGTGAATACGGCATTTTTATTCAAGATTTTTATTCTAAACTCCACAAGATATATCTTAGAAGTGGTATCAATATTCAATTAGAGGTAAATAAGGAGTTTAAGAACCCGTTAAACAAAGATTGATACGGCAGTTAATCCTTGTATGTACTCGAATTTTTGATTTCGGTTTCAACTGCGAATTGAAAAATTAAGAAATTACGCTTCTGTGAAAAATATTGATGAAGGGCGGATAGGGTAAAACGACTCGACATGAACAATTCAGATGGATTGAATGACACAATGTTGGAATAATGATATAATGGAATGTAGTAGAAATTGACAACTTAGAATTTGTGGAGATGTGGTATGAATGTAGTAGAAATGAATTTGGATGATATTGAAAATGTTTTGACTTTATATATTGATTATTACAATAACTATGAGGAATGTTGTTGGACGGAGAAAACAGCAAGAAAAAGAATTCAACAAGTGTTGACTACGATGGATTCATTTTCATTAATTATGAGAAATGAACAAGATAATATCATTGGTTTCGCGATGGGTTACTTCAAACAGTATGATGATATTGTCGGATATACCTTAGAAGAAATTGTTATTTCTGCTGATTATCAACGGAAAGGTTATGGAAGCATTCTGTTAAAAATGATTGAAACAAAAGTTAGAGAGAAGGGAGCTTATTGCATAGAATTACAAGCGGTAAATGATGAATTGCACGAAAAATATTACAGTAAAGCAGGATATAAAAATGCCGATAATTTTGTAGTAAAAGTAAAATGGTTCGAATAAGACAAATTTTCGTTTGTCAAAGTATAACAATGAAATAAAATTACTGAAAGGAAGTAAAGCAAATAGCCGAACCTTCCTTTTTTATTGTCAAAAATTCAAAAACATGGAAAGAAATTTTATGGAAGAACTGAAGCAGAACATAAATTCCATTACACGCAATCGGCAAAGCCGGAAAAATAAAATTCGCTAAAGCATTCGGAGTTTGTCAATACAAAAAAGCCACCACAACTCGACACGACCAAAAAGCCACCACAACTCGACACAAATGTGGGAAAATGATATAATAGAAATAAATATTAACAAATTAAGATTTACAAAGGAGTACGATGTATGCGTATTTGGATAGCAATATTTTGTGTTTTGACGCTTATTTTTGCTTCTCTTGGCATGATGGAGATAATGTCTGATGATATAGCAACGCCAATTATGTTTGTTTTTTTGGGATTGTTTCTCCTGGTAATTGCAAAAGATCGTTATGATAAAGGAGCGAAGAAAGACTCTGTGATGTTTGTTGGTGTAGCAGTTTTTATTTATGGATTGATAGCATATTATGTAATAAGTAGATTTTTGTAAATTTTGGTTTGTCGAAGGAAAACAATGAAATAAAATTGTTAATATGAAAGAGCTGCAAGTTGTAGCCGAAATAGAAAATGACGACAGCAATTCCAAAAGACTACAGCCTGTAGCCCAATTTGATGAAAGAGTTATTAAGCATATAAAACAAATAGCATGGAGGCATAATCAAAGAAAAAACTTTTGATTAAAAAGGCTGAAGTGAAAAGTTTATTTCCACTTTTGCAAAGAGTTATTTGGGAGTGGCA
>JAUNKE010000065.1 GCA_030532905.1 Peptostreptococcaceae bacterium | reverse complement strand
GCATTACGCGTAGGGATTGGCTAGACTTTATGGGGTTAAACAGGTATTAGTATTACATGACATTGTCTGTATATTTCTACATAAGAAAGGATTTTGCGCCGAAAGAGTGGTGGAAGGCTGTAAACGGCAGTAAAAAATTTTGGATTCAAGTATTATGGACAATCTTGGCTATGGCTGTTGCCGTAGTCGTGACATCCTCTATCCAAACTACATTTCCCCAAACCGATAGCAACAGCGGAATGATATTATTACAAGTCAACAATTTTTTGGAGCTGATTTTATTTGCAATCTCTACAATAATTCTTCCGCCGATTGTGGAAGAAAGTTTTTACAGAAAAAATCTGCTCTCTTTTGAAAACCGAAAAATCCTGATACTCACGACCTTGCTGAGTATGTTCCTGTACGCATCGGAGCATGCGTTGTCGCTATGGGAAATCCTGTTTTCTATGATATGGGCGTTGCCGCTGAGCATTTCCTATATCAAAACCAAAAATATTTATGTGCCGATGACGGCGCATCTAATCTGCAATATCATCATAAACGGATTTACCGTTATTCAAACATTCCGCTTTATCGGGCAATAGGAGCAACAAATCTCCACTTAAAAAGCACATGAGATTGTAAAACTTGAACCGACCCCAATAGAGCAAAATCGAACGATTGGCGGTCGGTTTTTAACGACAAAATCCTTCCTGTGCTTTTTATTGCTAAAAATTATTTTCTACATAAGACATAATCATCGGCACGATTTGTTTTTTTCGCGAGACGATGAACGGGGCAAATGCTCCCTGCATATCCGCGATGTCAAAACTTCCGCCGACCAGACCTTCCAAATCCGATGCGTAAAAGAAATACGAGCCTTCCCGCACAATATCGGTCACCGCAAGCAAAATCGCGTGATATTCCTTATCCCGCTTTTCTTTTTGAAGATAGGAAAGCAACTTTTCCTGACGCTCCAACACATCGTCGATGTCGAGTGTAAAAATTTGCGAAATGCCCACCTTGAAATCCTTGAATTTGAAATCCTTAAAGTCGCGATGCAAAATTTCTTCCTCGGTAAAACCGTCCAAAGTCGTTCCCGCCTTGAACATCGCCATAAAATATTTTTCCATATCCAAACCGACAATTTGATTCAGCTCCTGCGCAACCTCCTGGTCTTTACGCGTGCAGGTCGGCGATTTGAAAAACAAAGTATCGGATAAAATTCCGCTGAGCATCAAGCCCGCCATTTCCTTCGGCGGCTCAATCCCATGCTGTTTGTATTGCTCATAGATTATCGTGCAGCTCGAGCCCACCGGCACATTGATGAAGCGAATCGGCATCTTCGTATTGAGACCTCCGATTTTGTGATGATCCAAAATTTCCAAAATCTCCGCTTCCTCAATTCCTTTCGCACTCTGCGCAAATTCATTGTGGTCAACCAAAATTACCTGCTTGCGTCCCGGATTGAGCAAATGTTTGCGTCCGACAAAACCCAAAAATTTCCCCTCCTCGCTCAAAACGGGAAAGTTTCTGTAATTCGAGCGAATGATATCATCCTTGACCTCGTCCAAGTAATCCGGTTCGTCAAATTTGAGAATGGATTTGTTCTCCATAACCGTCGAAATAAAATTGCATTGTTGCACAAGCTTACTCACGATGTAGCTGTCGTGCGGTGACACGATGACCGGCACTTTGTATTCTTCCGCCATATCCGTAAGACGCTCCGGAATCTCAAAACCGCCGCTTACGACAATCAGCTTCACGCCCTTTTCGATTGCCATTTCGATGACATCGTATCGGTCGCCGACAATCACAATTGAATCATTTGTCAAAACGCCCTCGAGCGATGTCAAATAATAGGCAACTACCGAGACTCTTCCTTTGATTTCGAGATTTTGCCCGCGCAAGGTAAGCTGCCGAGCTTGCAGACCTTCCAAAATATTTTCAATCGTCGTGTCGATATTGTAAAAATCGCCATGAATCATATCCATCGCAATATCCTTCATCGTCACAAGCCCTTTGAGCATTTCGCGCTCATCGACAATCGCCATCGTTTTGAGCGATTGCCGCTCCATCTCATGATAGGCATGCAAAATCGAGTGGCGCGGCTCAATCGTATCCACCCTTGTATAATGAAGATCTTTCACCTGAATTTTGACATTGTCCAAAAACTCGGGCGCTTCCACCTTGAAATAGTTCAAAATAAATTCCGTCTCCCGCTGAATGTCGCCGAGGCGTCTTGCCTCACAGTTTTCACCGAGCCGATTTTTGAGATAAGTATAAGATATCGCTGCACAAATCGAGTCCGTATCCGGATTTTTGTGTCCAAATATAAAAGTTTTCATCATTACTCCTTTATCACTCCTTGCTCGTATTATAGCATATCCCGTCCACCCGATAAAGAAAAAGTGATTGGAATTTCCATGTCGATAAAAATATGTTCGGTTAAAACTTCATGGTAGCAAATGTTTTTAATATGAAAGCCAAGCGAGAAGAAAAAAAGAGACAGCCCCCGCTATCTCTTACAATTTTATACTATGTTGGTTGTCTTTACCGCTCATCTTTCCCATTTTGACTCAGCAGGCTTTTACAACTCATTGGATTTTCTCCGGCTCATCCATATCGATGATTTTGTTGCAAATCGACAGCGGCTCTTTTCGGTGGGTAATAATCAGCACAATCTTGTCCTCTTTTGCAAATTCTTTCAGATTGCTGACCACGACTTTTTCAATCTCATGGTCGAGCGCCGAGGTGAACTCGTCCAATATAATCAAGTCCGCTTCTTTATACAGCGCTCTCGCTAAATTGATTCGCTGTTTTTCCCCGCCCGACAGATTTCCTCCGCCTGTCAAAATATGCGATTTGAGTCCGCCTTTCTCCTGCATAATTTCATCCGCCTTCGACAATGCCAAACTCTCCGTCACGCGAACAAAATCCTGTCCGTCAAAGGCGACATTTTCTTTGATGCTCCCGCTGAATAAAAAAGGCATCTGTCCGACAAAAGCGATTTTCCGATGGTATGAACTTCTCTCCAAAGTGTTGAGCTCATCATCGCCAATCATAATCTGTCCGCGATAGCCGTCCCAGATTCCGAGAATCAAATCCATCAAGGTGGATTTGCCCGAGCCGGATGAGCCGACAATGCCAACGATATCGCCTTTTTGAAAAACGAAAGACAAATTCTCAATCACCGGATTTTTATCCTCGTAGGAGAAGCTGACATTTTTGAATTCGATTCTATCGATATGCTGTGTTTCTTTGTTTTGGCGAACATTCACGATTTCGCGCTCGTCCATAAATTCAAACACGCGCTCGCTCATACCGATTGCCATCTGCAATCCGACATACCAATCCGAAAGATTGTTCATCGGCTCATACAAAAAACCACTGTATGCATAGAACGCAAACAGATTTCCCAGCGACATCCTGCCTTGTGATACTTCATACGCTCCAACCACCATCAGTACAATCGGCAAAATCGTTTGAATAAGCTGTCCCAATCCATAGCTCATCGCTGTATATTTCTTGATTTGCTTGACCTCGCGCTCATAATTTAAAATATCCTCTTGAAACTTTTTCTCAAAATATCTTTCCTTATTATATAGCTTGATTTGAAAAATGCCATCCAGATATTCACGCACAGTTCCCGACAACGAGGCATAGCTTTCCCGCTCCCGATTGCTCGTCTCGCGCATCGATTGGTTGATTTTATTAAAAAACAAAGTATAGAGTGGCACAACGATAAAGGTAATCAGCGCCAGCTTTGCGGACATCCAAAACATCAGCAGTCCGACAATCGAAATCTGAATGACATTGAGAAAAAGCATCGGAAAACTGATACTGATATTGCTCCCCATCACAGCGGTATCCCGTAAAATGCGCGAAGAAAAATCCTCGTCATTGCTTCGGTAAAATTGCATTTCTTTTTTGAAAGCCGCGCCGAGCATCAAAGTGCGAAAATAATTGGTGAACTGCTCATTGTAAATATGCCAATGATAATTTTGAAAAGTATTGAGCGAGCTTCCGATAACGCCCATCAAAACCAAAAAAATACTGTACTGCAAAATATCCGTCAGCACCGCCCCCTCTTGCACCATTGTCACCAACTTTGCAAACAGATAGGGTATAATCGTGCTGGCAATAATCTCAATCGTGCATAACAACACAATAAATGCTCGTCGCCTTCGATATGGACCGATATAGGACATCATCTTGCGATAATAATATAACTGCGAGCGCTCCTTTTGCATAATTTCTCCTTCTTATTTGAATCCATTTTGACTTTTTACGATGGTGTGTCTTCTATTATATATGTTCTTTTTCATCATGCCGTATTTTGTATTGAATAAGGTATTTTTTTGTATCAAAAGCACTTATAATACCAAAACACATTAGAAAATAGCTGTCCACAATTTGTATTTTGAATAACTGTCCTTTGCTTTCCGCCGTTCCATCGGTACGGAAAAAGAATGATTTCCTCAACAATTTATTAGATTTTCGTATAAAAACAAAAGTCTGAATCCGAAAAATTTTTTCAGCAAAAAAGGCGGTCGAATGCAAACCGCCGTTAGCCGACAAACATCAAAATCTGAACGCTGAAAATCTCCTGCGTATGACTGATGCTCACCGTGCCATCATATTTCCGAACCGTATCTTGAATATTTTTAAGTCCAAATCCATGATTTCTACGATTTCTTTTGGTCGTAACATAGCCCTCGCTCTTGGATTGGAGCAATTTTTCATAGGAATTGGAAACTTCGATGAGCAGTCTTCCTTGTCGATACTGCATCGCAAAGGAGAGTTTTTTGTCGCCCTTGGTTTCTTCGACCGCGCGAATCGCATTGTCGAGCAGATTCCCCAGAATTGTCGTGATGTCAAAATCGCTGACGGAAATTTCGCTCGGCACTCGGATATCCACGACCAAATCCACATCGTCCTTGAGCGTTCCCAATTTGTAATTCACGATGCTGTCGATGACCGAATTCCCCGTTTGAGAGTAGAGCTGCCTACCCTCCACTTTGATTTTCACCGAATCCAAATAACGACTGAAAGCCTCTATTTTGTCCTGCTCCTTATAAGATTCGATGGCGAGCAGATGATTTTTGATATCATGTCTGACCTTGGAAATATCCTGCATATAATCCTGCATGATTTCCAGTTGCTTGTCATAGTATTCATTCTGTTGGTCAAGCAAATTTTGTTGCCCTTCCTGATACACCGCTCGTACCGTATGTTTGTAAAAATAAAAATTGGCGATATTCAGGAGAATGGTAATGAGAAAAAACACAAGCAGCGAAGTTTTCTGAGCAGAATAAAAAAGATAGAGCAGAAGGATAACCAACCATCCTTCAATATTAGACGAAGCCATCGTATAGAGCGGAATCCATACCATCAGCGAAAAAAGCGGAACGATTCCCAGTCCCAACCGGTAGCTGAGCGGCAATATCGGCTTTTTATTCTTCATATTCGTCACAAAATCATCTTTATTCACGCTGCAATCTCCTTTGCTCATACTCCATCTGGAAAGCTCTCATCTCTTTGCGATTACTTTGGCTGATTGGAATAATCTCTCCATTGGACATTTTAAATTCTTCATATTTGAAAAAAACGATATGCTCATAATTGACAATGTAGGAGCGATGGGGTCGCAGAAAAAAGTCGGGCAACAGCTTCTCAATATCTTTGAGCTGTGAATAAAATCGATATTCTTCCTTGCCGGTCACCAAACGAACCTCTCTACCCATCCCTTCGAAATACAAAATTTCTTTGAAAGGTATTTTTATATTTTGCCCGGACATTTTGAAAGAAAAGCTCTTATTTTCCTTGTTCAACATTTTAATCAGCCGCTCCATCGACTGAACAATCTGCGCCTCGCTAAGCGGTTTTGCCAAAAACAAAAAAGGCTGCACTTCAAAAAGCTGTCTATCGTATGTATTCTTGGATGAAATATAAATGATTTTGGTATTGTAATCCTCCAGCCCATCGCGCAAAATATGTCCGACCTCGACGCCGTTGATTTTTCCAAGCTCGATGTCCAAAAAAATCACATCGAAAGCTCCCTCGTTCTGAATGCTTTTGAGCAAACTTTCCCCCGAGTAAAAAACTTCAACATCCAAAGCCTCGCTGATATTTTTCTCCATTTGTAAAATAACTTTTTCAATCTCGCTGCACACATTCATGTGGTCATCGCAAATTGCAATTCGAAACATCTCTCTACCTACTCTTTTTCAACGACTTTCGATTCCTCATTCGGATTTTCGTCCTTTGTCTGTCCGTTTTTTTGCTCCACTTTATAAACGATATGAATCGCCAGACAACCGATTGTGAATAATGTCCCTAAATCGAAAGTGACTTCTCCGTTCATCAAAAACTCCGCAATCAAAATATTCGCGAGTGCTCCCAGCGCGACCGAAGCCGCGACGACAACAATCGTCTGTTGTTTTTTGAGCAATTCCCCGATTACACAGGTCAAAAAAGAAAGTACAAACAAGACAAAAATCATAAGAACCTCCCATGCAGTTGCAAATCCTTCAAGCATCGCTTCAAGTTACGGAAAATCATTAAAACATTTTAATCTTTATATCGAAACCAGTATATCATAAAGCATTTCAAAACACAATTTTGAGCCAACGAAAAAATCCCCGCCACGCAGAGATTTTCATCATCGAATTTATTTCACTGTATAACCCGCTTCCGCAAGCATTGCTTCCGATTTTTCCATACTGATTTTATCGCCGTCAATTGCGATGCCCGGAATGCCTCGAATGTCATCCAGCTTCGCAACATTGCAATCAATCATCAGCTTTTCAACCAATTCTTTTTCGCCGTATTCAATGTCATAGCGAACGCCCTCGATATTCGCATAAGAATTCACGGTGTTTTGCATCAGCTGTTGCGCTTCGTATTGGTTCGCAACATCTAAATAGTTATAGCTTGATGTATTTTCCATCGAAAGATTGGTAACTTTGCCATCCGCATAACTGTAAGTAACTTCACTGGCAAATCCTTCTTCTTTCGACACAAAGGTTTTTGTTCCCGAATCATTTTGCGATGTCGTCTGACCATCCTTATTATTCGCGGTGTCCCCCTCCGTTTTTTTGCCGCATCCCGCAAGCGCAAGCATCAATACCGTCATCATTATAATCGCGACTTTTATTCTTCTCATATCCAAACCTCTTTTCTAAATTTGAGTGTCACATCACAAAGTTGATTGATTTGCAAAACCCATAGGCATTATACTACAAAATCATTTGCAAATGCAATACTTTGATACAAAAATTCATAACAAAAATTCAAAAAGCAAATAAAAAACGGGCATAAAAAATCCGCTCCCATTTCAAAGGCTGTTTGAACTTGAGAACGGATGCCGAAATTTCAAAAAGAAATCAAAATACAAATCTCTGCGACGCTAATTCGCCCGATGCAAAATGAAATTCATTTTTTTGCACAGAAACACCGTAATTCCGATGAGCACGAGTAATTGTACCCCTATGATTTGCAGTTCTCGAATATGAAAATCATAAACGAGCTTGGCGATTTGACCGGTGAGCAGATAACTCTTATCTCCATAACCGAATACCATGCCGCTTAAAAAAATCAATGCCGTCGACACCATGCTGATGAAGACTTCGACACGCTTGTAGCGAAGTGTCAAACAAATCGTCAAATAAAAGAAGCAATACATAAAGACGAAGGAGCAGAGCAGATAGCTGAGCAGATTTGAAGTCGGAATCGCATCATTTTGAATCGAAACGCCGAACACCTGAATGCAAATCAAAAAATATGCCAGGAAAATCAAACTGCTTTCGACAATGCAGCCCAATCCCCGATAGGCATAGATTTTCCACAGGGATAATTTCTGCGCCAACAGATTTTGTAAGTAGTTTAGACGAATCTCTTTCTCCATCTCCAACGCGGCATAACGCATCGCTGTCGATAAAATATGCCATTGCCACAAACGGAGAACATTATCATAGCTCATCTTTCCGTCATTTTGCTCGGCGATGATGAAGATGAGCAGAACAAACAAAAAATCACCGATGAGTTTTCCGACATGATCCGGCCAATAGCATTTTCTGCTCCGTATATAAAACCGCATCTCGTTTTTGAATTCAAAAATCATCTCGCTAAACATGATATATATACTCCTTTTTTATCAACTGCTTGGACAGATACATCAAGCTGATTGCCGAAACCAATGACCACAACAAAAATTTTGTAACAATCAGCGATAAAAACGCGGAATGATCCATGCCCTGCACCATCATTTCCATCATGCTTCGAAAAGCTTGAAAAGGCAGAAGGAGCGCAACGCTTTGAGTGAAAAAATTGTTGCCCGCCGGAAGCGTCAGCCCGGAGAAGAACAAAATCCAGTAAGACAACAGCGAAACGATGGATGTCGCTCGCTTGAATCGCATGCTCAGCAGGCTGACGAAAAATCCTACCAAGTACGATGATACAATCACCATCAACATAGCGCTAACCAAACTAAAAGCAATATTCCAACTCAAAAATGAAAAGTCAAAATTGCCGACGAGCGCAAGCAATCCGAAAAACACAAGCGCTTTGAGAAAATCCACCGCGAGCGTTACCAAACAGCGAGTACAAAGCACAATCGCAACACTTGTTTTGCTTTGCACGATGGACAGCAGGGTCTTGTCCGAAATTTCGCCTTCCATAATATAGCTCGGAATCAGAAATCCTTTGGACACAAAATACCAACAGAACAAAATGAAAAACAGAATCTCCCGTTCCTCCGCCATCAAAAACCGCGTTACCGCATAGAAAGTAATCAGCAATTTGATATTGGAAAAGAGCAGATTGAATTTGTATTTTTTTATCTCGCTGATTTCGCGACGATATTCGACCAAAAAGTTCTTAATCACCTTGTATCACCTTATAAAATAAATCATCGACATCCAAGGATTCCTTGGACAGATTATCAAATTCGACATTTGCCACAATCTCATCCCGACATTGTTCGTCATAACAATGAACGATGGCAAACTCTCCCTGGAACTCGGTTCTAAAATTTCTGCTTTGCAAGCGCTTCAGCAAATCGGACTTTTCCGATGCCATTCGAAAAACATATTTTTCGTTGAGACTCTTGCTGAACTCATTGATTTTTCCATCGTACACGAGCTTTCCTTCTTTGAGCACGACGGCACGCGCATCGATACTTTGTATAAATCCCAAGTCATGCGTTGTAAACAAAACGGTCTTTTGCTCCTGCATCGCTATTTGTTTCAAGCTGCTCAGCAATTGGTTGGACGAAGTGATATCCAATCCGTTGGTCGGCTCATCCAAACAGAGCACTTCGGGATTGGTCAGCAGCGCGATGATAATCGCCAATTTTTGCCGCGTTCCCTGCGAAAGCTCGCTCACCTTTTTGTCCAAATGCTCCTTAAAATCAAAATCCCGCACCAGTTTTTCAAAATGCGACTGCACTTTGGATAAAGATAATTTGTTCAGCCCCAAGAAATATTCTATATTCTCCCGCGCGCTCAAATAAGCATAATAGCCCTGACCGCTTTCGAGCACGAATTTGCAGCACTCTTTGATTTTAGAAGATTGATTTTTTATGCCGAACACTTCGATGTCCCCTTCGCTTTGATAGAGCAGTCCCGAAATCATTTTGAGCAAGGTCGATTTTCCGCTTCCGTTCTTTCCGATAATCGCTACAATCGCTCCTTTGGCAATCGATAGACTCTCCACATCGAGCACCGCATTTTCTCCGTAAAATTTTTTCACATTATGTACAGTAATTTTTTCCGTCGCCAAATTTGTTTCCATACATTCTCCCATCTCCAAAATACAACCTGTTCTCTCTTTCAAGTCACTGAACACGATTTTATTTTATCATCATTTTTTTGCATTTTCAATTTCTTTTCAGATTGTTGTACACAAAAACAAATTTGATTTCGAGTGAAATTCAAAGAGCATTTCCGAATCAAAATCGCAATCGGATATGCAAACAAAACTTTTTATTCATGAATAAAATTCCGCTTCAAAAAAATTTTGATATAAATTAGCTATGGCTAATTGACAGAACGATTTTTCTATGTTAAATTGTATTTGTTAGCAAAAACTAACTTTTGTTATGTAGCATTTCAGATTGACACAGGAGATAGTATGCAAAGTTATAAGCAAAAGCACAGCTTTGATTATCTGTTGGGATTTCATTGTACGCCGGCGCTTGCCGGAATCAAATGTGCGAACTTGCTTTCGGTCTGTCACAAAACTTATGACAATATCGAGCAGGAGCTGGACAAGCTCAATCGGCATTTTAATGCAAAGTCCATCTTTCTCAAAAGGCTTTGTCTTTGCCAATCGCGCACGCTAATTCTTGTATATGGTAAGGAACTTTTGGAGCGGACGATTTTTCAAAAGGAAAATCTGGCTCTGCTTCAACAGGAAGGCTATCCGATTGAGAAAGGTCTGGATTGTATTCTTGAGCATCTGTCTTTCCGATTGCAAAGCGCGCACGAATTTCCGCATGAAATCGGAATTTTCTTAGGCTATCCGCTGGATGATGTGCTCGGCTTTTTGAAGCATCAGGGTCGAAATTACAAAATCAGCGGCTATTGGAAAGTGTACGGTGATGTGTGTTCTGCCAAAATGCTATTCGAAAAATATACCCGATGTCGAAACAATGTCTGTAATCGAATCGATATGGGTATGTCTCTAAATCAAATATTCAAAACCGCGTAGAAAGGAATTCGTATGAACAAAATTGCAGTAATCTACTGGTCACAAACCGGTAATACAGAAATGATGGCTGAGGCTGTAAAAACAGGAGCTCAGTCTGCCGGTGCGGAAGTCGCACTTTTTGAGGTTTCTCAAATCAAACCTGAGGACGCTCTTGCTTATGATGCATTGGCGCTCGGATGTCCTGCAATGGGAGCAGAGGTGTTGGAGGAAGCTGAATTTGAGCCGTTCTTTGAAGCAATCGAAAACAAACTTGCGGGCAAGAAGCTTGCATTGTTCGGTTCATACGATTGGGGCGATGGCGAATGGATGAGAAATTGGTACGAGCGTTGCGAAAAAGCGGGCGCTAACCTATTGGGTGACCAAGGTCTTATTGTTCAAAATACGCCGGGCGTACCGGAAACTGAAGAGTGCAAGGCACTTGGAACTAAATTGGCAAATTACTAAAACTATTATCATACTTTTTACTCCGTTTCAAAGAACTCCAGTCATGGAGTTCTTTGCTTTTTCATTTTGGATTCCGAGTCCGATATTGGTTTTGATTTTTG
>JAUNKE010000064.1 GCA_030532905.1 Peptostreptococcaceae bacterium | reverse complement strand
TTTTTATGGCTCATCGCATCTCCTTTACAATCCCAAAACCTTTTTAATCGGTTCAATGTAACGCGTGCCGCTTCTTCTGCCATACAAAATATCATGTAGATAGGTTTCATTCATTCCCACCACTTGTGCCAATTCACGCTTTGTCATCCCTCTTTTATATAGCTCCGTATTTACCTTTACACCAAACGCTGTCGGTTTTCCTCTTTTTCTTTTGTTCGTCATTTTATTTCACCTCCATTTTTTAATAAAAAACCGTAATTTTATTGCCATTTTGTGATATAATCTAACGACAATATTTGCTTTCATTTATATTATAGTTTATATTTCTAAACTCGTCAATACTTTTGTTTTGTTTTCTAAACTTTTTTTGAAGAGAAAGGTGTTTTTGTACATGACTATTGGAGAAAGATTAAAAGAAGCCCGTTTATCTAACAAACTAACAATGTCCGATGTTGAAAAAATTACCAACATTACTAAAGGAAATATTAGTAGTTTTGAAAATAATCGATTCAAACCAAGTGCTGAACCTTTAGTTTTGCTTTCTAAACTCTATAATGTTTCCATAGACTGGATCTTAACCGGAAATGACTTTATACCAATTCCCTCAATTTTAGACAACTCCATTGCATCAAAATTTGATAGTTTGACTAAGGATAATAAACTAAAAATAGAAGGAATGATTGAGTTAAAATTATTAGAACAGGAGCAGGAACAAGGAGATAGACAAAAAGACATTCCTGATACTTTCGTTGAAGAAAAAATCATTCCATTTGAATCATATATTAAGGAAGAAACTTCTCAGAGTTTTAATTATCAAGTGCCTTATCGCGGACAAATCGCAGCAGGCGCCCCGCTCCACCGCTTCTCTGATTTGTTCGATGAAGAGCCGCAGTTGATTCCTAGTGACTTTCCGGCACAATATGCTTGGCGAATTGCCGGGCAGAGCATGGAGCCGCTCATCAAAGACGGCGACATGATTTTTACAAGATTTATTGAAAAAAACAATCTTCAAGATGGCGACATCGTTGTCGTTCGAACAAACGACGGATACAACTGTAAAAGAATTTACCATTTCCCTAAAAAGAAACTGGTAATACTAAAATCAGAAAACCCTGATAAAGAACAGTATCCGGATCAAGAATATTATTACGGAGATGGCGTGGATACTATTCATCAAATCGAAGGAAAGGTTATATTTTAGTACGCTTATTTTTTTAGATAAAATGACGATACTTAATATCATTTTATTGTACCTTTTTATCTCAAAGTTCATCAGGAGGTAGATCGGCTTCATTGTCAAGCAACACTGTTCAGAATGTCTCCGTTATATTTTTGGGCATTGCTCTAAAACATCACCGTTCAAATTTCTAAAACAGTAAACACAAACTTAAAAACCGAGTAAAAACACACTCTTTTTTGCTCGGTTTTTTGAAACAATGTGGATAACTTTTTCCGACTTATCCACATTGTTTCAAAACACTAAATAGATACTCAAAAAAACGAGTCGATTTGCCTTGATTTTGCAATTCTACTAAAAAAATACAAAAAACGATAAACACGCTTAACCCATTGTTTTATCAAGCAACGAACTTGTTCGTTGAGAAAGTCGTTTTAGTTCGTTGAGTTCGCTGACAAATTCATCCAACTCTTAAAATCAATTTCTCAATAAAACCATTGCTAAAACAACATTTGAACGATTTTAAAGATTTTTGAACGCTCATTTTTACATACATTTTTTCATCCGTTCGTCACACTACCTAAAAATCACTCGACCAAAAATCAACCATTCAAGAACTTTTTATTATAATCCAATCCATCATCCAAACACCCTACTCACGCCCAACCACACCGCCAAAAGCCGTATAATAGCCATTTTTTCGCCCAATTCCGCCACCTTTGCCCGATCCTAAATTCATTCACACTCCCCCTCCAAAATAGATAAAATCCACGATATAATTCAGGTAGCAATTCCACTCATTCATTAATCCGCTCCTTACCGACCATTGCATAAAACATCTTTCAAAAACTACACCGTTAAAATCCTAAAACACTACCATTAAAATAACATTCTAAAATATATATACTTATAACCATTGGTAAAACAACATTTTTACAAAACCCCGAATTTTTTAGAACGGTTTTCTTAAAATCCTAGAACACTTTTAGAACACTTTTTTCAAATTCATTTCCAAAGCATAAAAAAAGAGCCTTTCGGCTCCAAAAAAATTTTCACTTCCAATTTCACTTTTTTCATCTTTTTTCACTTTTTTGCATTAGAATTACACCTTTTTTCAATGCTTTCCCGCCTTTTTTCGTTTTTTTACACCTTTTTTCACTTCATCTCTAAATTATTATTCTGCATGCAAATATACATTATTCTTCTCGGCGACATTTGCACCGGCAAATTGCAAAGTTCTTTCATATGTGCAATCCAACATGATTTACACGAAAAACCGAATTCTTTCTTGATATATTCCTGTATTTGTTTGTAAGTTGCCATTCCTTACTCCTATTCAAAGAACAGTTCGGCAAGTTCTTTCGGATTTACCTGTCCGAAATATTTTTCAAGCTCGAATTCGCCGAGCACTTTTTCAATCGCCGCTTGCTCATAGTTTGTGTCGTTGAGTGCATTTGAAATATCTTCAACATCTTCGGTTCCGAAGAAATCGCCCAATATTTTTACATCGCTGAGTTTTCCGCCAACGATATTCATCGAAATCTCCACCCAACCGAATGGAAATTTTGCACCGTTTTTGAATGTTCCTTTCGGGGATTGTCCCCAGTTCCACTCTTTTCGACCGAATCTACTCTCTTTAATTTTGAGTATCTCTAAATGGTCTTTCTCCGTCAAGCGATATTCTTTCGGCTCTTCCCCGAATTGCTTAAAGATTTCTTGGAGCAACAAGGCTTTGAAATCATTGACATCCTTGTCCGTTCCCAAATACGGTTTGATATTGGTCACGCGCGCTCGAACGGATGAAATTCCTTTGGTCACCAATTTTTCAGGTCGCACATTGAGTGCGGAAGCGAGAGACTCCATTTTAACATCAAACAGGATGCAGCCGTTGGACAATACGCGTCCTTTCCAAATCGATTGGGATGCGCCGATTACTTTTTTGCCGTCAACGGTGATGTCATTTCTTCCGGAGAGCTGTGCATCGACTCCCATCGCTTGAAGCGCTGCGACAATCGGTTTGTAGTAAAGCGAAAAGTCGATTTTTCCGGTCGCTCTGTCCTTCGTGATAAAGGAGAAGTTGAGATTTCCCAAATCATGATAAACCGCACCGCCTCCGGTGATTCGTCGAACGACTTTCACATTGTTTTCTTCGATATATTCCCGATTGATTTCCGCCCAAGCGTTCTGGTTTTTTCCGATGATGACCGCCGGCTCATTCTGCCAAAGCGTCACATATTCATCTTCGTCCAGCGGCAAATATTTGAATAAATATTCTTCAAAGGACAGATTGTATTCCGGGTCGAAGGAGTTGGATTCTACATAAAACATTTATTTTTTTCTCCTTGCCGGCGCCACATGAATCGCCTGTCCGAAAATACCCGCTGTCGCCTCAGCCACCGTTTCTGAAAGCGTCGGATGCGCATGAATCGCTCGCAACACATCTTTTACGCTCATATCATTCGCAATCGCCAATGTACATTCTGAAATCAGGTCGTTGGCATGAGGTCCGAGAATATGAGCTCCGAGCAATTTACCTTCCGGCGTTCCTAAAATCTTGACCATTCCGTCACCTTCACCAAGTGAAAGCGCCTTGCCGTTTGCCGCAAAATTAAATTTGGACGCCGTATATTCCACGCCCGCCGCCTTAAGTTCTTCTTCGGTTGCGCCGACATGGGATACTTCATTGAGCGTAAACACGCAGTTCGGATACATCTCCATATTGATGTCCGGCTGATGTCCCATCATAATTTCCGCAACGGCTTCTCCCTGTGCACTCGCCACATGAGCAAGCTGAGGATTTCCTTTAACTACATCGCCGATTGCATAGATTCCTTTGACATTGGTTTCAAATTTGTCGTTGACAACGATTCCGCTGTGGTCATGTTCTATACCGAGTTTTTCCAAGTTGAGTCCGCAGTAAACCGGCCCTCTACCGCTGGCGATGAGTACATAGTCACCGACCACTTCGATGCTCTCATCTTTTTCTTTATACTGTGCAACGACATGCAGTCCGTCGGACTCCAATCGAATTTCCTTCGCGCGAATGTCATTGTAAGCTTCGATTCCCTGTTTCTTGAGCAATGGGAAAAGACGACGGCCGATTTCTTTGTCCGCGTTTTTCAAAATTCTTGACGAAAGCAGGATGACATGGCTGCCGAGTTCCTGATAAATACTCGCAAACTCCAATCCGATTACTCCACCGCCGACAACGATCAGTCTCTTCGGCACTTCATGAAGCTCCAACAATTCATCGGATGTGATAACCCCTTTGGACTCGACGCCCTTGGTCTCGGTCATCTCCGGCTTGCTGCCGGTTGCTATAATAATTTCGTCGGTTTCAACATGCTCGGTTGCACCGTCCGATAATTTCACTTCAATATTGTTTTTGTCAATAACATTCGCCTCGCCGGAAAAGAATCGGATATTCGGATAGCTTTTTACAAGCTGCTCGATTCCGCCTACCAAAGTATTCACGACTTTTTGTTTACGCTCATACAATTTCTCGCCGTCTACGAGCGGTGCGCCCGCACCCATAATTGCAAATTCTTCTCCGCGTTTGATTTGATGCATCAGCTCCGCGGTTTTGAAAAGTGTCTTGGTCGGAATACATCCGCGATTCAAGCAGGTTCCGCCCAAGCGATCTCTCTCAATCAAAGTCACTTCCGCACCAAGTTGTGCCGCACGAATCGCCGCTACATAGCCGCCGGGTCCTCCCCCTATCACTGTGATTTTTTTTGCCATTGTACCTCCTATTACAAATAGAGAGGAGCTTAGCCCCTCTCCAAGTTCTTATTTTTTGATATACTTCAAAATCGGATTACGCGCTGCCAAAGTTTCATCCGGTCTTCTGACCAATGTTGAATGTGGAGCATTTTTCAATTCATCCGGATTCTCTCTCGCTTCTTTTGCAATGGTCTTCATCGCAGCGATGAATGCATCCAATGTCTCCTTGCTCTCGGTCTCGGTCGGCTCAATCATAAGCGCCTCATGAACGATAAGCGGGAAGTAAACTGTTGGCGGGTGGAAGCCCATATCCAGCAATCTCTTTGCTACATCCAGAGTAGTTACCTTGCCGCCGTTGTTGTCTTTCAGACCGGCGAATACACATTCATGCTTACATACGCGATCGTATGAAATCTTGTAATCATCTTTCAGACATTCTTTTACATAGTTCGCATTCAAAACGGCAACTGTTGAAGCTTCCTTCAAACCGTCCGCACCCATCATCAAAATGTAGGTGTATGCACGAACCATCATTGCAAAATGTCCTTGGAAGTCTTTTACTCGGCCGATGGATTGTGGAATGTCATATTCCAAGAAATATTTGTCGCCTTTTTTCTCAACCGTCGGTTTCGGTAGGAAAGGCTCCAAAATTTTCTTCACGCCGACCGGTCCGCATCCGGGACCACCGCCACCATGAGGTGTTGTGAATGTCTTGTGAATATTCAAGTGAACCACATCAAATCCCATGTCGCCCGGTCTTGCATGTCCCATGATCGCATTGGCATTCGCCCCGTCATAGTACACCAAGCCGCCGGCTTTGTGGATGATGTCCGTAATCTCCTGAATATGCGTTTCAAACAGTCCCACCGTATTCGGATTTGTGAGCATCAATGCGCAAGTGTCATCACCGACAACCGCCTTGAGCGATTCAATATCTACGGAGCCGTTTTCATCCGACTTTACTTCAATAACGCTACATCCTGCCATCGCCGCAGTCGCCGGGTTTGTTCCGTGCGCACTGTCCGGTACGATAATCTTGTCGCGTTTCATATCTCCACGACTTTCGTGGTATGCTTTTATCAGGTTAACTCCTGTAAACTCTCCGTGGGCACCTGCCGCCGGATTGAGTGTCATCTTATCCATTCCGGTAATTTCGCAAAGCGCTTGATCCAAATCATACATTAGACGAAGTGCTCCCTGTACCGTTTCTTCATCCTGATGCGGATGCAGATTGCAGAAACCTTCCAAACGCGCCATCTGCTCGTTGATTTTCGGATTGTACTTCATTGTACATGAGCCGAGCGGATAGAATCCGGTGTCGATACCAAAGTTCTTTTGTGAAAGATTGGTATAATGTCTGATGATGTCCAATTCAAACAACTCAGGGAAATCCGGAGCTTCCTTACGCAACAATTCTTTCGGAATGATGCTGTCCAGATTTTTTGCAGGAACATCCAACTCCGGTAAAGAATAAGCGCGGCGTCCTTCTACGGAAAGGTCAAAAATCATTTTATCGTAAGCTTTCATTTATATCCCCTCCAATACTTCACATAGACGATCAATTTCCTCTTTGGTTCTCTTTTCGGTTACGGCATACAAAATCGCATTTTTGAATTCAGGGAAGTCTTTGCCGAGAGCATAGCCGCCCATGATGCCCGCATCCAAAAGAGCTTTATTGATTTTTTCCGGCGCGATATCACTGGTTAGCGCAAATTCCATAAAGAACGGATGTTTGAACAACGGTTTGAATTTTCCGCTTGCAGTCAATTTTTCAAAAGCATAATGTGCTTTCGCCGCTGCCTGTGTTCCAACTTCAACCATTCCCTGCTTACCCATCACACACATGTAGATGGTTGCCGCCAATGTCATCAAGCCTTGGTTTGTACAAATATTGGAAGTCGCTTTTTCACGACGGATATGCTGCTCACGAGCCGCCAATGTCAATACGAATGAGCGTTTGCCATCCATATCTACGGTCTCTCCGACCAAACGACCCGGTAATTTACGCATATAATCTTCTTTCGTTGCGATGAATCCAAGATAAGGACCGCCGTAATTCAACGCCAATCCGAGACCTTGCGCCTCACCGACAACCACATCCACACCATATTCAGCCGGCGTCCTGAGAACACCGAGTGCAAACGGGTCAGTGGAAAGAATCATGGTGCATTTTTTTACGCCATGCGTAATTTCGGTAGCTTTCGCCACATCTTCCAAACATCCGAAGAAGTTCGGACTTTGAATAATTACACCGGCAGTTTTCGGCGTAATTTTCTTCGCCAAATCATCCAAATCGGTCACGCCGTCTTTGATATCGACTTCAATCAACTTGATGTCCTGACCGTGACAGTAAGTCTTCAATACTTCAAGCGCATGCGGATTCAAGCTCTTGGATACGGCAATTTCTTTGCTTCTTGCCACATTACAAGCCATGATCGCAGCTTCCGCACAGGAAGTTCCGCCATCGTATAGGGATGCGTTCGCCACATCCATTCCGGTCAATCGAGTAATCAAAGTTTGGAACTCGAATACATATTGCAAAGTTCCTTGGCTGATTTCCGGTTGGTAAGGTGTATAAGCTGTATAATATTCGGAACGAGAAATCAACGCATCGACAATCGAAGGAATATAGTGGTCATACGCACCTGCTCCGAGGAAACAGGTCAGATTGTGTACGCCCATATTTTCAGAGGCGCGCTCTCTCATCCACTTAACAACTTCCATCTCGTTTTTATGCTTCGGCAAATTCAAATCTTTTGTAAGACGAAATGCCGCCGGAACATCGCTGAAAAGTTCATCAGTCGAAGATAGACCGATTTTCGCAAGCATCGCTTTCTTGTCAGCCTCCGTCGTTGGGATATATGGATACATTCTATTCCTCCTTTGATGCAAACTCTTCATAAGCTTCCGGACTCATCAAACTGTCAAGCTCGCCCGGATCTGAAATGGCAATCTTAACCATCCAGTTCGCATAGCAATCCGCATTGATAAGTGCCGGGTCATCATTCAGAGCCTCGTTTACTTCTTCAACCTTTCCGCTCGCCGGCATATTTACATCGGCAGCTGTTTTTACGGACTCAACGGATGCAAAAGCATCTTCTTTTCCGATTTCGTCGCCCACTTCCGGAAGCTCCACATAAACGATATCACCCAAGTGGCTTTGTGCGAAGTCTGTAACTCCAACATAGCCTACATTGCCTTCCACTTTAATCCACTCGTGGTCTTTTGTGTACAATAATCCTTGTTCTACTCTCATAATGAAAACCTCCTAAATTTTTTATTTATTTGCTCTTTGTATTTTTGTTCAAAAACTTTTTGGAAATCAATTTTGCATCGACTTCACGATTTCTAATTACCGCTTTAACATCGCTGTCCACAACCGCCTTGTCGGTTTCAACAAGAACATTTGCGATTGCTTTTTTAAGCGTAGGGCTTAGATAACCGGTTGTTACATAGCCGATTTCTTTGCCGTCCTTAGTAATGGTAACACCCTCACGAGCGATACCTTTGCCGAGAAGCTCCATACCGATCAGCTTGCGCTTCGGTCCTGCCGCATGTTGCTCGGTCAGTGCTTTCTTTCCGATAAAGTCATCTTCTTTGTTCAAATCAACAAAGAATTTGAATCCGGCTTCCAATGGTGTGATGTCTGCTGAAATTTCATGACCGTACAATGGTAATGCCGCCTCAAAACGAAGCGTGTCACGACATCCTAATCCGCAAGGCTCCAATCCGAATTCTTTACCCGCATCAAGCACTGCATTCCAAACTTTTACAATTCCGTCACGAGTTGAATATACCTCGAAGCCGTCTTCTCCTGTATATCCCGTTCTTGAAATCATACAATCCACGCCTGCAATTTTTACATTTCTGCGGAATGCGAAGAACGGAATGGATGACAAATCGTAATCCGTTAACTTTTGCAATGTTTTTTCTGCGTCGGGACCTTGAACCGCAACCTCACCCGTTTCATCGGAAACATTGGTTACTTCCACATCAAATCCCGCTTTGTTGTCTAAAATCCATTGGTAGTCTTTGTCTACATTGGATGCGTTTACTACTAAATAAATATCCGTGTCGGACGCTTTGTAAGTCAGCAAGTCATCGACAACGCCACCATCTTCCTTGCATAAGAATCCGTAGATTACTCGTCCGTCTTCCAATGTTTTGATATTGTTTGTTGTCAGATAATCCGCAAATCGTCTTGCGTCTTTTCCAAGAAGAGTTATCTCTCCCATATGCGAAACGTCGAACATACCTACACGATTTCTTACCGCCTCATGTTCAGCGACTAGACCTTTGTACTCCACCGGTAAAAACCAACCGGCATAGTCTACCACTTTCCCGCCTGCTTTGAGATGCTCCTCATAAAGAGGTGTCTTTTTTGCCATAATTTGTTTCACTCTCCTTCTACGCCATGTTTCACATTTCGAATGTAAATCACGGGTTATAATAAAATTTTTATTACCAATTCCATTATAATAAACTTTCTACATTCTGTCTATGGAAAAACAATATATTTCCTATTAAATTGATATGAATTTTTTATTTTTTAGCTTAACAAATAAATTCCGCGATTATTATTGAAGCAAAACTTTTCCCGCGACGATTCTTTTCTCGTTCATCTTTGTTATTTTTACAAATTCCATACAGATTTTCCGTGGATTTATTACTTATCATTTCAATTATTTACTTTTACAAAAGCGATGCGATTTTCAGCTTCGGTATTTACTTTTTATTTTTGAATTTAATTTTTGTTTCACAAATCGGATTCTGATTTTATATATGCAACCGGCACCGGCATTTTGAATACAAATTATCAATCTTGAATTCAGCGCTTTTCAATTTTCTACAAAATATTCATTTTTTATTGCAATTTCGGGTTGAATTTTTGATTCTGCGTTTTCGATTTTCAACAGCGTTTTGGAATGCGGATTTTATTTTTGCGTTCTGCAAATCAATTTTGGAATATGGCTTTGAACTTTTTTCGTTTTTTATTTCGAATCCCAGTTTGTCTTTTATTTCGGTGGCTCCGATTTTATTGCGACGGTATGTTTCGAAATACGAAACAAACATATTCCTTTTTGTATGTCAACCCGATTTTTTCAAATTTCTTTATCTAAAAAGTTATCCACATTATCCACAAAGTTATAAACATTATTAAATAGCGCCTTTCAGAAATCGTCAAAATTTTTTATCCACAAAAAAATATTTTTTACTTATTTGTTTAACGCATTTTTGTTTTTTGAAACCATCTTATAACTCGAAGAGAATAAATCTTATACAGTTTCCAATTGCAACATTATATAATTATTTTTGAATTGTTTCCTTGTCAAACCGAGCGCTTTTTTTCGTGTGAAACCGAAGAATTTATAAGCGCTTTTTTTATACAAAATCGGCGCCGAATTTTATCATTTTATTTTACAAAAAGTTTTCCACAATCGACTTTGCCGATTCATTTGCTTTTTGTGGCTTGATATTGAATTTTGTGGTAATATATTCAAAAGGATAAACGGAGGTATTTATGAGCAAACAAATCGCTGCTTTTTTTGATATTGACGGAACCATTTTTCGAGATTCATTGATGATTGCACATTTTCGTGTAATGCGAGAATTCGGCGTAATGGATGATTTTGAATGGGGACAGAATATCAACTTTTCGGAAGAGCGCTGGCACAAGCGCCGTGTTAATTATGATGATTTTCTGGATGACATCTCCAATGCTTATCGCGAAGGTCTTCAAGGCGTTTCATACGGAGATATTATGTTTACCGCTCGCCACACGATTCGCAATCGCGCGGATGAAGTGTATCGATTCACAAAGGATCGCATTCAACGACATCGCGAGCTGGGGCATTTAGTGATTTTCATTTCGGGAAGCCCCGACTTTTTGGTGAAACAGATGGCGAAGATCTGGAAGGCGGACATCTATATGGGCTCCAAATATATTTTCCAAAACGGTGTGTTCACCGGTGAAATCGTTCCGATGTGGGATTCGGTCAGCAAGCTCAAAACAATCGAGCAACTGGTGGAAGAGCATCAAATAGATTTGGAAAACAGCTATTCCTACGGCGATACCAACGGAGATTTCACGATGCTCAAAAGTGTCGGCAAGCCTTTTGCAATCAATCCCGCCAAAGAATTGCTTGAAAATATTCGAAAAGATGAGGAGCTTTCGAAAAAGGCGACCATCGTCGTGGAGCGCAAAGATGTGATTTACAAATTGAAAGCGGATGCGGGAACTTTCGACCTGTCGGATGACGGCGATATCTAGTCGAGTTTTATCGCAGGGAAATTTCACAACTCCTACGAAGAATTTTTGAAAAAAAGAACGAAAATCCCAAGCAGAATTATTTTTATTTCAAAACAGCAGCTCTCTGCTGTTTTTTATGGTGTGCTCGGCATGGGCAATAACTTGGTGGTGAAAGTCCACTACAG
>JAUNKE010000063.1 GCA_030532905.1 Peptostreptococcaceae bacterium | reverse complement strand
TAAATCTTCTAAGTGCACTATCCAGAGTTTCATTTTCTTTTACTCTTACTTCTGTCGCCATCTTTATCCCCCCCTCCAAACTAACAATTTTTTGTGGAATGCTATGAGTAAAGCAATTACCCGTATATTATACTCTTTTTTCAAATAGTTTTCAAGTATTTTTTACAATCACCGATTTTTGCGCGCTTTGATTGGTATGATTTTTATATTCCGCTCCGCTTCTACTCCTCATCGTCAATTGCTCAGAATCCTTTCTCGATTCCTGTATGCTTGACAACTTCTTTTGAATTTCTTCTTCGGTATTTTGAATTCCAAACAATTACTCCGTTTCCTCGATTTCTTCTTCGGGATAAAAAATCAATCCGTTTTCACGAATAAATTTCCTAGGATCCGAACCGATACCTAAATTATGCGTTCTCTGACCATATGAATCCAAAGTATATCCTTCGATTGCAAAAATGTCCAAATAATGAACCCCCGGAAAATTTCCTCTCTCTGCATAAACGCTAAAACTCTCGGAATCGGAAGACAGTCCCGTTCTTTCCGTCAACGGTGCATTTTGAAATAAATCCACCAAAACCTTTCGCTCATAATCTTCCACATCATAAAAAAATATATTGATTGCTTTCAAATCAGATGTTAAAGAAGAACCATCGCTTCCGATATAATCTTCCATCCCTAAGGTCGTTTCATCATGGATTCTGAAAATCAATTTTTGTAATGATTCATAATCGATTTTTTCATCCTTTCTTTTCAGATGGATTAAATTAATCCTTGCACTATTCATATAGCCTTTTTTCAAAAAATGACTCACATCAAAAGTATCTTTGTCGAATTGACTCATATCATAACTGTTCGGGTCTTTTCTTTGAAATGTATTGATTGGAGAAATGGTGTCCGTCGTAATCGAGAACAGAATATCATCCGTCAATCCTTCTTCATCAACCAATGTTCGCAGTTTTTTCATCATCATATCCTGATACATCAGTCCTAAAAAATAGTCCCAATATTCCTTATCATACTTATCATGCACATCACATTCCACTTCAAAAAGCAAGTCCGGTCTTCCTTTGGGCATGTACCAACTGTCGTTGTATTGCTCAAACTCCAGATTATATTTTTCTTTCAGCTTCTTTAAGGTGTAATCTCTATCTTTGAGAGAGGTTTTTACAGTAACCAGAAAAAATCCACCTTCTGATGTTTTTCGTGCAAATGGAGTTACCAAAAAATTTCCGTTCTGGTGTACAAAATCATTTTCCTTTCTTAGCAGCTTCGGGATGTCTTTGTCATATAACTCTTCAAAAGGATACTTTTTTAATATACCATCGTAATATGACCAGAACCAAAACTCAACATGCTCCACACCGGCATAGATATAATCATTTTCGAGCATAGGTTGTATTTTTTTTTCAATAAAATCTTCGATTGAAAAGCTATATTCTATAGGTTCATCACTTTCTTTTATAAAAGGATACCATTCCATTCGCATGCTCATGATATTTCTGGCTTTGGATACAACTTCTTCCGCAGTCGCTTTTCCTTCTTTGTAACGCTTTACTTCTTCATTGACAAAAACGGCATCCGTCTTGAGAATATGTGGACTCCCTTTCATATTTTCTTCATCTTCATCCATCAATTGCTGTATCTTATCTTTGAGATATTTCTCAAATACTTTGTTCAGCTCTTTCTGTTCTTTTGAAAAATCTTCAAAATGCAATCCGTTTTGATAGTGACGACGATATTTTTCCGCTTGACTGATAATCAGTTCCGCCTTTTGATCTCGCTCATACCGGTCTTGCTCCTGAACGAAATTACGCCCGCTGTAAACACCGTCATCCGATTCAACCGGTATCTCACAACCGATCAACAACAATGCCATTAAACAAATACAGATAATTTTTCGGTAATGCCCGGCTTTTTACTTTTTTGTAAGATTTTCTCATTTTCAATTTTATGTATAGATTTCAGCTCATTTTCTTCTCTAAAATATTTTTTCATGTTCCCCCTTAAATTACAATAAATAATATTAAAGTAGTAGTATCGATGATTCGGATAGTCGATACGCCTTGACTTCTATCTCCCATGTGACCAGCTTAATTTGCCAGACAGTGTCCGGCATTTTGGATAAAGTAAATATAAGTTTCTGATATTTTGAAGGTTGGATCCGGAGAAGCCTCTACCGAATTCTTTTGTCAAATTTTTAGAAAGGTTCTTGAATGTAATCGGATTTTTCCATCGGTATAACTCCGTCGTTCTTAAAACATCAACAAATCATAGAACATAAACAACATCGTCTTTATCATTGTTTTATCAGGTTAATTCCAGCAAAATTGTTTGTTCTCGGTGCGACCGAAGCCGCACCGAAGATTGTTTGTCGTTTTTAATTTTAGCCCGGTGGCCAAGTGAGCTGTCTTTTGCCCAAGATGTGAAAATGAACATGAAAGACCGTCTGTTGTCCGTCGGATTTGCAGTTGTTGACAATTCGAAATCCGCTTTCTTCCATCCCCTCGATTTTTGCAATCTCTTTGACCGCTTTCAAAATCTCATTCATTTCATCCGAATCGCTCGGGATGTCCAAAATATCGGAGTAATGTTTTTTCGGTATCAAAACGATATGACTCGGTGCTTGCGGCGCAATGTCGCGAAAAGCAAGGACTCTATCATTTTCATACACTTTGGTGGAAGGAATTTCCCCATTGATGATTTTGCAAAAAATACAATCCATTTCATACCTCCTTCATAATCCGTTTTATTAAAATTAAAGTTTTTTAACCTCTCGTATCTCAGATTATCCGTTTCAAACTTCTAATCACATACTTTGCATATCCACCATTCGATATATTATAAATTGCATCGAGTTTTGCCGAAAAACTCCACATAGCACTCATCATTTTGTAATGTAACTATGTTTTTCAATTCGTTTTCTAAATTAAAAAGGGTATCTGTAAATCATTTCGTCGATTTCAATTTTCGACAATCTCGCCAACGACAAAATCGTCCTCGATCTCCCCCGCTTTCACTTTGACAATTTGATTTATCAATTTGTCTTCGCGATTCGGTACGGCGACTTTGACATAATTTTTCGTGTGGCCGTAGTAATAATTTTTATCCACGCTTTCAAAAAGCACTTCAAGCTCGGTTCCCAAAACATTACGCTGATGATGATTCATATTTTCTTTGGATAGCTGAATCAAAATATCGCTGCGTCTTGATTTTTCTTCCTGCGTCACATCGTCTTTGAGCTGAGCCGCCTTTGTGCCTTCTCGCTCGGAATATTTGAAGATATGAGTTTCATACAATCTTATTTTTTCGAGAAGCGCTCTGGTTTCTTCAAATTCTTCTGTGCTCTCTCCCGGAAAACCGACGATGACATCGGTGGTGATGGATGCGTCCGGATAGTATTGTCGAATGAGCTCTACCGCCTCTTTGTATTCGCGCGCATTGTATCGACGATTCATTCTTTTGAGCACGCCGTCGCTTCCGCTTTGCATCGACAGGTGAAAATGCGGACAAAAGGCTTCGACCTGCGACACCTTGTCCATAAAATCTTTCGTGATAATGATGGGCTCGACCGAGCTGGTTCGAATCCGCTTGATGCCGTCGATTTTTGCAATTTCGGTAATCACTTCCGCGAGATTGCTGCCATTGTCTTTTCCGTAAGATGCGACATGAATTCCGGTCAGCACGACTTCTTTGTATCCGTTTTCGGCGAGTCGTTTCGTTTCTCGAATAATATTGCTCAAACTTCGACTGCGCACCGGCCCTCTCGTATATGGAATGATGCAGTACGAGCAGAATCGGTCGCAACCGTCCTGAATTTTGATGAGCGCTCGCGTTCTGTCGCTGACCTGCGTAATCGTCATTTCTTCAAAATTGCGTATCTTCATAATGTCATCAACCAAAATCTTTTTGTCGTCGGGCGAAAGATTTTCAAGCTCCAAGATGAGCGACTCTCGCCGGCTCGTGCCGAATACGACATTCACTTCATCAATCGCAAGCACTTCTTCGGGCGACTTTTGAGAATAGCAACCCATGACCGCCACGACGGAATTCGGGTTGATTCTTTTCGTCCTGCGTATCATCTGCCGCGATTTTTTGGCGGACATCGCCGTAACCGTACAGGTGTTGATGATATACACATCGGCATAGTCGGTAAAAGGTACGATTTGGTAGCCCGCCTCCTTGAGCAATTCTTCGACCGCTTCGGATTCGTACTTGTTGACTTTGCAACCCAAGGTCATCATGCCCGCTTTTTTTATCGGTTCGTCGGATGAAAACAAAGTTTTTTTCATCGCATTTTCTTTTTTGTAGTCTATATTTGTAATTAAATTTTGCATATTTTCTCCTTATCGGTATTATAGCATACTCTCGGTGCTTTGACGACTTTGCTAAACAAAAAATTCTAGTAAAAAGTATCATCCTATGGTAGTATGAATGTAGGTCTTACAGTAAAGGGGAATTTATGTTTCAATCAATTTTAATTACCGCGGCGCTTGGATATTTTATCGGTTGTTTCCAAAGTGCCTATCTACTGATACGGTGGATAAAAAAGCAGGATATTCGCGAGCATGGCTTCGGAAATGCCGGCGCTTCCAACACGGTTTCGTCGTTCGGCTGGCGACTGGGCATCGTCGTTGCGCTACTTGATATTCTCAAACCGATTCTATCCATTATATTGCTTAAACAGATGATTGCTTGGGGATGGGTGAACGACTATCCTTTCTTAGTCATGTTCAACGGATTTTTTGTCATCTTGGGGCACAATTATCCGTTCTATCTGAATTTCAAAGGCGGAAAAGGCACCGCATCGCTCATCGGTCTGATGATTGCGATTCATCCGCTGTATTCTTTGTTCGGCTTGATTCTTTTTGTAATCAGCGCACTTGTGAGCAATTATATCGTGATGGGAACGGTGGCATTGCTGGTTTATTTTATCGGAATCAGTTTGTATTTGAAGATGGGAACGGTGGCTGTTTTGTTTGCGGTTCTGATTGCCGCTCAAAGTTTGTATTTGCATTTGCCGAATTTCAAACGAATTGCTAATAAAACCGAAACCAAAATTACATCGAAGTTGAAAAAATAATGATGAAAAGTATAGCAGAAATTAAAGAAATGATTTTGCAGGCGAATCTTGAGGAATTTGAAAAAATCGCCGACGATTTGAAAGCCGATGCGCGAAAAGGCGTTCAAAAAATACTCGTCGAGCGACGAAATTATTTCAAAAAAATAGAAGATGAGAATTTGCGTATTCAAAAGATGATTGCTTTTGACAAAGCTTTCGGCGCAACTATGGTCGCCGGCGTGGATGAAGTGGGTCGCGGGCCTTTGGCGGGTCCGGTCGTAACCGCCTGCGTCGTCATGGATTTCAGCAAGCCGATTCTATGGGTCAACGACTCGAAAAAATTGTCCAAAAGCAAGCGCGAGGAATTGTATCAACAAATCATCGACAACAGTTTGTACTGCTCCATCGGCGAAGCGGACAATCATGTCATCGACGAAAAAAATATTCTGAACGCCACTTTTTTGGCAATGAATTCCGCCATCACGCATACGCAGATGTTAATGCAAAAGGATGAGACCGCCATTGATTTGCTGCTCGTGGACGGCAATCAGAAAATCGCGGGTCAACAGCTGCCGCAAAAAACCATTGTCAAAGGTGACGCTTACAGTTACTCCATCGCCTGTGCGAGTATTTTGGCAAAGGTCTATCGCGATCGATGGATGGAGCGGATGGCTGAAAAATATCCCGAATATGATTTTGCGTCCAATGTCGGCTACGGCACCGCGCTGCATACGGCGGCAATCAAAAAATCAGGACTCTCGCCGATTCATCGAAAGTCCTTTTGCTCTAATTTTATAGAATAGCTCCGATTATTCGGCGCTTTTATTTGATAACGCTCACAACGCTTCATCGGGTTGCTCGAGCGTTATTTTTCCGAGCTGCCCGCTTCGGAATTCGCCCAGCACCGTCTTTGCCGTACGCAGATAGTCGATGTCTTTTCCTTTGCTCAAAAATCCGCGATTGCTCGCAATCTCATTCATCAATTCAATCGTTTCGGCATCCTGAGCATTTTTCAAATCGTATCGCTCCTTGAGATTTTCAAAATAATTTTTTTGCATAAATCGTATAAATTCAAATCCGATTTCTTCAATGTTCAAAATGTCATCCTTGATGGCTCCCGTAAAAGCCAACATCAGCGAAACCTGGTCATCTTCAAATTTCGGCCACAAAATTCCGGGCGTATCGAGCATTTCGAGATTCCCGCGCATTCTCACCCATTGTTTCCCTTTGGTGACGCCGGGTCGATCGCCGGTCTGCGTCGATTTTTTACCGGACAATTTGTTGATGAGTGTGGATTTTCCGGAATTTGGAATTCCTACAATCATCACTCGCGGCGCGCGCGCAATCATTCCTTTCTTTTCCAATTTTTCTTTTGTCGGTAAAAAAGCCTGATTGATTGCCGAGGTAATTTTGTCGGCACCGGCATTTCCCGTCGCGTTAAACATAACGACGATGTAGTCCTTTTGCTCATAATATTTTTTCCATTTCGCCGTAGTGGTTGCGTCCGCCAAATCTTCTTTATTCAGTACAAGCACCCGCGATTTTCCTGCTGCCAATCGGTCGATATCCGGATTCTTGCTTGATTTTGGAACACGAGCATCGACGACTTCGATAATGGTATCCACGAGTTTGAGATTGCTTTGGAGCAATTCTTTGGTCTTTTTCATGTGACCGGGATACCAGTTGATGTGCAATTTTTGTTCCATAATACTCCTTTGTCTTATAAAAAAAGGAGCCCTCGGCTCCCTTTTGATTATCGAATAGATTTTCTCTCTTTAACTTTTGCTGCTTTACCAACGCGGTCTCTAAGGTAAGTGATTTTCGCTCTGCGAACTTTACCTTTTCTAGTCACTTCGATTTTTGCAATCATTGGTGAATGTACCGGGAAAGTTTTTTCTACACCTACACCAAAAGAGATTTTTCGAACGGTGAAAGTCTCACGAATTCCGCCACCTTGTCTTTTGATAACAACGCCTTCGAAAATCTGGATTCTCTCACGCTTACCCTCTGTTACTTTGATGTGAACCTTTACCGTATCTCCGGGTCCGAAATCCGGCAAATCAGCTTTAAGCTGACCCTGTTCAATTGACTTGATAATTTCCATTTTTTCCTCCTATAGTATTGAATGTTCATAGCCTGTTGCCAGCGGACCATTCGGATTCTTTAACCAATATATTGTATCATTTTATTCGTTCTCGCGCAATACTTTCTGATAAATTTTCGCCTGATTTTTGTCAAAAGATTGCTCGTCAATCAGTTCCGCGCGTCTTTGCAGCGTCGCTCGTATCGACTGTTCAAAACGCCAATCGTCGATTTCTTTGTGATTTCCATTGAGCAAAACTTCGGGTACCTGCATGCCTTCAAAATCTCGCGGCCGAGTATATTGCGGATATTCCAACAAATTATTTGAAAAGCTCTCGTCCTGATACGACTCCGGCTTGGCAAGCACATCTTCCACCAATCGCGCGGTTGCTTCCACAAGTACGATTGCCGGAATTTCCCCGCCAGTCAGCACATAGTCGCCGATGGAAATTTCTTCATCCACAATCAAGTCGATAGCCCGTTGGTCAATGCCTTCATAATGACCGCAGAGCAAAATCAAATTGTCGTATTGCAACAAGTCGTGCGCCATCTGCTGATTAAAAACTTTTCCTTTCGGCGAAAGATAGATGGTTCTTTTGCTCCCCCGCAAAGTCGAAACGATATGACGATGGCAATCCACAATCGGCTGCGGACCCATCACCATCCCCGCGCCGCCGCCGAAGGGGTAGTCATCGACTTTCTTGTGTTTGTTGGTCGAATAATCCCGTATATTGTAGCTGTTGATTGCAATTTTTTCCGCTTCTTTCGCCCTCTTGATGATGCTGAACTGCGTTGCGGCATCGATGAGCTCCGGAAATAAAGTCATGATATGATATTTCATTAGTCCAGCAATCCTTTTATCTCATTGATAATCATTTTTTTGTTTTCGATGTCGATGACGGGTACGAATTCCTTGAGCGCCGGCACCAAGTATTCTTTGCCGTCGGAAGAATGGATGACATAAATATCATTCGCCGTATATTGCAAAACATTCACGACCTCACCGAGCAGACTTCCGCTTTCCGTAAACGCCTGCAAGCCGACAAGGTCGGAAATCATATACTCATCCTCTTCCAATTCTCTCAAATTTTCCTCATCGATATAGAGAGTCGCGCCGCGCATTTTTTCGGCATCGTCAATCGAATCGACGGTTTGCAATTTGATAATCGGCATGGATTTGTGATATTTCACTCTTTCGAGCATATATTTTTTTCCGTCGTCGTCATAGACATAGTCAATTTCTTCAAAACGCTCCGGATAGTCGGTGTAAGAATAAATTTTGACATCCCCTTTGAGTCCATGGGTGTTGACAATTCGTCCCACTCGATATTTTTTCATTCCTCCAACTCACTTTCCTTTATAATCTTTTCGATTTCGCCAAGGGCATATCGCATCGCGTCGTATGAAAAAGCGCGATAAGACAGCGCATAACGAACCTTCTTTATAATTTCCTCTTTCGTTTTATTTCTAAGCGAGCGATATTTTTTCATCGCAACTTCCAATGCATTTTCTTTTTCGTCAATCTCCATCTCGTCCAAGACCCTGCTGCTGTCTTCTCGCGAAATTCCCTTTTCATAGAGCTTCTGCTTTATCTGTCTCGTCGAGCTGTTTTTACGAACGCCGCTTCGAACGAGCGATTTTGCCAACTCAACATCGTCGGTAAAATCATATTCCTGCATAAATTGCATCGTCTGCTCAACGGCATTTTCCGAAAAACCTTCTTCGCGCAGTTTGCTTTGTAAAATCTTTTTTGACTTCGGCGTGACGGATACGATATACATCGCTCGATTTTTGCAGCGCAGAATTTCATCTTCACTCAAAATCGCGTTGACCGATTCGCTCGGCACAAATTCCATTCCCTGCGTCAATTTAAGTTTGTAAAGTCCTTCATCCGTCAACGAGAACGCATGTTCATGGTCGAGATAAATTTCGTATTTGCCTTTTCGCTTATAAATTCCTGTGACTATCATAAATCTCCGTATGCACAAAAACCTAGAGCATCGCTCTAGGTTTCTTGGCTATTGTACAATTTCAACAATGTATTTGTTGTTTTCTTTGCTTGAAGCAGCTTTTACAACGCTTCTTATTGCCTTCGCTATCTTCCCTTGTTTTCCGATAACCTTTCCCATATCATCTTCTGCAACTCTTAGTTCAATAACTATTGCCTCGTTCCCTGCGATTTCAGAAACTCGTACTTGGTCCGGGTAATCGACAAGTGCTTTTGCGATGACCGCTACTAATTCTCCCATTTTAACCCTCCTTAAAAAGAGAAATGGTGATTATGGTATAATTATTTTTTAGAAGCATCGAACTTCTCCATCACACCATTATTTTTGAACAGATTTTTTACAGTTTCTGTTGGCTGAGCTCCTATTCCTAACCACTTCAGTGCTTTTTCTTCGTTGATTTTAATCATTTTCGGCTCAGATACCGGATTGTAGTATCCGATTTCCTCGATAAATCGGCCATCTCTCGGTGAACGAGAATCCGCAACAACGATTCTATAGAAAGGCTTTTTGTTTGCCCCCATTCTCTTCAGTCTGATTTTTACCATGTGATTCACCTCCTTTTTTCACTTATTGTAACCTCCATTAGAAAGGAAACTTCATATTGTTCATATTGAAAGGAAGCTGTTTTATTCGCTTTCCTTTCTTACCCATGCCGCCCGATTGCATCTTGGTAATCTGCTTCATCATTTTTTTGCTCTCGTTGAACTGTTTTATCAGTCGGTTGATTTCGCGAATATCCATTCCGCAACCCTGTGCGATTCGCTTTCGTCGGCTGGCATTGATAATGTCCGGATTTTCTCTTTCCTTCGGCGTCATCGAATAAATAATCGCCTGCACTCTATCCATCTGTTTATCATCAATATCCATGTCTTTGATTTCCTTCGGCATCCCCGGCATCATTTGTAGAATGCTTTTCAGCGAGCCCATCTTTTTGATTTGTTGCATCTGCTCCAAAAAGTCGTTGAAATCAAATTCCTGTTTCTTAATTTTTTGCTCCAGCTCTTTTGCTCTTTTCTCGTCAAAATTCTCTTGTGCTTTTTCAATCAAGCTGAGCACATCACCCATGCCCAAAATTCGAGATGCCATTCTGTCCGGATGGAAAGGCTCGAGTGCGTCAAGCTTTTCGCCGAGCGCGACATACTTAATCGGTTTTTGAGTGATGGATTTTATTGAAAGAGCCGCTCCCCCTCGAGCATCTCCGTCAAGCTTTGTTAAAATAACGCCGTCAATTCCCAGCGTTTCGTTGAAGTTTTGTGCAACATTCACCGCATCTTGTCCGGTCATCGCATCGACCACCAACAAAATTTCCTGAATCGGAATCGATGATTGAATATTTTTAAGCTCCTGCATCAACACTTCGTCGATATGCAATCGACCCGCGGTGTCGATGAGCACCACATCGTTGCCGAGCACTTTCGCTTTTTCAATCGCTCGTTTCGCAATGCCGACCGGATCCTGCACACCTTCTTCGGCATAGACCGCAATGCCCGCCTGCTCACCTACAACTTGGAGCTGCTTGACCGCTGCGGGACGATATACATCCGCCGCCACAGCCATCGGCATGTGACCTTCTTTTTTTATCTGCTTTCCGAGTTTTGCAATCGTCGTCGTCTTACCGGCACCCTGCAAACCGACCAACATAATAACCGTTGGCGGCGTACTCGCATAGGAAAGTTTGCTTTGGACGCCCCCCATCAGATTGGTCAATTCGTCATTTACAATCTTGATGACCTGTTGCGCCGGTGTCAAGCTATCCATTACTTCCGAGCCGATTGCTCGCTCTTTAACCTGTTTGACAAAATCCTTTACGACCTTGAAGTTGACATCGGCATCCAGCAATGCCAATTTGATTTCACGCATTGCCGCATCAATATCTTTTTCAGAAAGTTTCCCTCTTCCTTTCAAGCTCTTAAAAGCATTTTGCAGTTTGTCTGATAAGCTTTCAAATATCATTACATCAGCTCCTTGCAAATACTGACTATGTCAGTTTGTATCGCTTTATCTATGTTTTGTGAAGAAATCTTGTTTATAATATCCTTCGCTCGGCTTGCAATGAATTCTTCTCGTTGGAGAATTCTAAGCTTCTCTTCGTAATCCAACAAAATTTGTTCGCTGCGCTTTATGGCGTCATGAACTGCCTGTCGGGATATTTTCATCTCGTCACTGATTTCACCAAGCGACCAGTCCTCATCTAAATAATAGGATAAAATCAAATTTTGTTTGTCGGTAAGGACTTTTTTGTATATTGA
>JAUNKE010000062.1 GCA_030532905.1 Peptostreptococcaceae bacterium | reverse complement strand
TGTTCAAAGATTGACTTGTTATTGTAAAAAATGCAAAGGTCATTTACGGCTGTATAAATTCGGCTGTGAAATTTCATCTGCTCAATCTTCAGCGGAAAACTCCGATCCAAATCTTTCAGTAATTTGGATTTTTCCTCAATCGCTTTCTGCTGTCTTTTTTCCATGTTTTTGGCTCTTTTCATCATTCTTGCCGACTGATGTCCGAGATATCCGCGGTCGCAGGGAGCGCCACCGGTTTTTTGCTTTTCAATCATGTCCGACCAATTTGATTTTTCTCGGGCACTTTGCTCAAATCGTTTAATGTCGCCCAGCAATTTTCTGTTTTCACTCAGCTCTAACTCATCACGGTTCCGCTTGTTGATGAGCCATGACGAAAAATTTCCTTTTTGAACTTCAATGCTACTTCGGTTGATTGACAAAATATGGTCTATGCAGCCGTCCAAAAAAGATCGGTCATGAGATATAAGGATGAATCCTTTTTTTGAGTTTAGGTATCGACTGACGATTTCTCTGCCTGTTTGGTCAAGATGATTGGTCGGCTCGTCGATGAGCAGAAAATTATTTTCTTTTAGAAACAAAGTCGCTAAAAGCAGTTTGGTTTTTTCGCCGCCGGATAATGTGTTGAAGTTGCGATACAGTAGTTCATCGGAAATCTCCAGCAAGTTCATCTCACGAACGAGTTGCCAATGCAAATAATCGGGATGAATTTCAGAGATTACATCGATAGCGAGTCTGTTTTCGTCTGTAATCGGGTAGGGGAAATATTCGAATTCGATCGATGAGGAAATGCTTCCTTCGTATGAGAATTTTTTCATCAACAGATTCAAAAAGGTCGTCTTGCCTTTTCCGTTTCGACCGATAAATCCCAGTTTCCAATCCGTATCGATGGAAAAACTCGCTTTTTCAAAAATATTATCATAACTTCCTTCATAAGCGAAGGTAAGCTCTTGTATATTGATTTGTGACATATGCCCTCCTAACAAAAAAACAGTCGCAAGAAAGACATCTCACAACTGTTTGAAGACATAGTCAAGCTGAAAGTCCTTCTTGCATCGTTATAGGCATGATGAATAAACGGATTGTTCCGTTGTTTTTTTATCATACCTGAACATTAGCAAGAAGTATTATTCATTCTTTCAGCTCCTTTTCATTTTTTTTGATTATATCACAATCCATTCGGCTAATCAATAACACTTCCTGAAAAAGAAATGTATTTTATGATTTTCAATTTTACAAATTGTTGATGGTGTTTTGAATCAGGCGCAGATTTTCTCCGTCATCGGAGCTGAGACGGAGTTCCTTGTGCAACAGTCCGTCCTTCATAAAGAGAACGCGCTGAGCTTTCGCTGCGACATGCACATCATGAGTGACGAGCAGAATGGTTTTGCCGTCGGCATGAAGCTTTGAAAAAAGCTCCATGACTTCCTGACCGGTTTTTGAATCCAGCGCCCCCGTCGGCTCATCGGCAAAAATCAGCTTCGGGCTGTTGATGAGGGCGCGGCAAATGCCGGCGCGCTGTAGTTGACCACCGGAGACTTGAGAAATTCTTTTGTCCGCCAGATGCTCAATGCCGATTTCTTTCATCAGATTTTTGGCTTCGGCAATGGTTTCTTTTTTGTGCGTTTTATATTTTAAGGACGGAAGCAAAATATTGTCCAGGATATTGAGGTTCTTTACCATTTTAGGAAGCTGAAAAACAAATCCGAACGATTCTCGGCGAAGTTTTGCCGACTCCTCATCGTTCAAATCGGAGATATTTTTCCCTTCAAAATGAACCTCTCCGTCATCGACTTTATCCAAGCTGGATAAAATATTGAGCAAGGTGGATTTTCCGGAGCCGGATTTTCCCATAATCACGACAAATTCTCCGGATTGCAGCTCGATGTCCACACCTTTGAGTACGGGAGTTTGTACCGTATCGTTTTGATAAGTCTTTTGAATTGATTTTCCGGTTAGAATCATTATAAATCCTCCTTCAGCCATTGGGCGATATCAATGTGTTGTAATCCGCTGATGCCCAAATGGGTCGCAAGCATTGTGGAAAAAAGCATTGCAAGCGGAACGATAAAGTAGATGAACAACGGATTTCGAACGAATCGAACGCCGGCAATTCCGATGAGAGATAAAATTCCCGAGCCCATCGAATCGCCCAAGGTGACGGACAGCAGATTTCCGATAAGCAGTCCGACTGCCAAAATGATGGCGGATTTCAAAAAATATTGGTTTCGAATTTCACGATTCGTAAATCCGATTGCTTTGAGCAGCGCGTTTTGTCCCAAATCTTTCAAGTAAAGCATTTTGACAAATAAAAAGGCAATTAAGAAAATCAGTAGAATGGAAGCGAAAAATGCTACCGAGGTTATCCGCTTGACCATCGAAATCGTATTTCCGAAAATCTGTTCCAAATAGGTTTGTGCATCGGAGAATTTTGCAAAAGCATATTGCGATTGATATTGCCCGATGAAATCTTTCGCGGCGACATTCTCCTTCAAATCGATTCGCACAATCATCCAAATCGTATCCAAGCTGTCGGCGTCAAATATCGCCTTTGCAGTTTTGCCGCCATTGGTAATGTCGGAAAAAATACCCGATATATTCATTATCTTTTCTTTTCCGTCGATTTTTAGAATCAGTTTGTCGCCGACTTTTTTGGACAATTCATTCGCTTTCAGTTTGGAAATGGAAATTTCATTCTCTGAAGCCGGAGCTTTTCCGTCGATATATTTTATCGGAAAGTTCTCCTGATTGCCGAAATCGACCCAGAGTTTGTATGTTTCGCCCGCTTCGTTTTGATAATCCACCATCTTGGCGGTGACGATATCGAATTTTGCGATGGCATCATCTTTTTTCAACTGAGAAATCAATTTATCGATATCTTTTTCTTTGCCGGCAATTTGAGCGAGGTCGATTCGTATATCATAGCTGCCCAATCCGAGATAATTGACAAAATCCCGATTTGAAATCGTTGAATAGATGGACATCGGAATTGTCAAAACGAATATCGAGAGAATCAATACGACAATCATGGTTGAATAAATCTTCTTTCGCGCGAGCAAATCGCTGATTGCCGGAAGCAAAGATTGCGGTAAAGCCGACAGCGATAGGTGCTTGCCTTCCTTTTGATTGTCGAAAGCCGGATTCAGTTGCAGGTCTTTGAGCTTTTTCGCAAGTCGATTCATGCTTAGACAGATAATCAAAAAGACTAATAAACTCAGCGATGCGCCGACTACATAAATTCCAAGGCTCGCTTTTGTTTCGCCGAAAAACATCTTCATATTGTTGAGCAAAGGCTGCTTGATAACAAATGACAGAAGGAATCCGGCGAGGGTTGCGACAGCCGCGATAAACAGATATTTACACAAAAATATTTTTTTGATATCGGCAAGCGGAATTCCAAGCGCTTTGAGAACGGCAAGCTCTCTGTAATCCTCTTCCAATTTTGCCAAAAGTGTGAGCCGAATACAAAGCAGCGATATGCTGATGATGAGCATACTGATAAGCAGCAGCGCGACGATGCTGATACCGTCTGAAAAAGCATTGACGATTCGAAAGAGGGGATAGGTCAAAAAAGGCGGACCGTCCGATTCCAAACCGGCGTTGCTGTATGCATTTTCAATTTTTGACAGATGTTGAAGGTCTGTCAAACGAAATTCGATTAAATATTCCGTCGTGCCGTATTCCTTTATTTTGTCATAATCGCTCGGATGAATAATGAAGCGACGCGAAACCGAGAGCGAAGAATTCATCTGCGAATCGCGAACAAATCCTGCAACGCGCAAAGAATAATCGCCGATATGAAGCATGTCGCCCTCTTTGGCAAGTCCGGCGGTCGAATAAAAAATCGGAACATAGACCTCGCCGGCTTTGGTTTGAATTATTTCATCCTTGAGGTCGAGCAGATAATCAAATTCGGGACTCTGAACGGAGAATCCGTTGTCATAAACCGAGTCCTTGAGTGAATTGTCATTAAACGAAAGGAGCGCATTGTCGATATTGAGAAAATCAAGTACCTGAAAAGATTCGATTTCAGGATGTGAATTTACAAATTCACGCATGCGAACCAAATTGATTTCTCCCGTGTGCATTTGAAGCAGATGGGGAGTTTTCGCGGTCTGAAACAAATGCTCGATGGAAGTCGTCAGTTGAACCGTCAACTGACCCGCAGCTGATAAAAACGCAACCGACAACATAATGAAAAAGGCGATATTCAAACTTTGAAAAATATTATTTTTTATATCATTCTTGAGTAATTTTCGGTACATAGAACCTCCGCTGTGATGATTTTGAGTTGTTGAAACCCAAATCTGATAAACATGTAAAGTCTTCGGCATTTCTCGTCAACTTCATTTAGAAAATGAAATTTGTAAAGCTGTTCTTCGATTGATTTATACTGTAAAACAATCGGAAAGAACATGACGACCGTTGTCAGATTCTCAAAGGAAATTTCAAAACTAGACAGACAGTCGGTTTATTTTTATAGTATAGTACAACAAAATATTTGTCAAGCCCAATATTTTTTGAAAAAAGATTTTGAAGGAGAAAAAAAGGGATCCGAGAGCAAAATAAAGTTTGAAAATCAAAATCACGAGAAATATTCTGAACTTTTTGGAGTAAATTTGAAATTCGATTTTGGAAAACAAAAATCAGAATCACAAATCAAAATATGAAGTGACGATATCAAATTCGTGAATGGAAAATCCGGATGAAGCTTAGAAAAACAAAATCAAAATCCCAAAACGAGATTTGGAGAGAGCATTTGAAAAATCCATAATCCAAAACAAAAACCCCAACGAGTTGTTTCGACTTTCGATTGTTTGATATGTCAATCAAACTTTTGAAATTCCCAACACCGTTAGGGTTTTACAGAAATATTATTCTTGTTTTTTCAAAATCGAATAGCTTGCGGCAAAAGCGCCGTAACAAATTCCGAGTACGGGAAAGATGACCCAAGTGCGATCCCAGCGATTTGTCAAAAAGCTGATTAGAATATAAAATGCAGAGCCGAGCGGAAAGACGACGCTTGCTACTGCGGCGAGCACTTTGGATTTGTGCTTGGACTCCGGAGAGCCGTCTTCGTCATCATAACTTTCAATTTCTCTCTTCAAAAGCACCTTGTACGGTTTTACGGAATAAGAGGTTGCAATTATCATAAAAACCGCAATCGAAATCGCGAGCAAAATAGATGCATTTGAAAAATCTTCGTAGAAACTGTCTTCAAAAATAACGGATGAGCCTATGCTGAGAATGATGATAAACAGCGAAACGGCATAGACAATCACAGCTTTTGAAGAAGCGGCTTCAAGCAGATTTCGAATCTCGATTTGCTTTTGTCTGTTGATTTCAAACTCGCCTCTTTCAATATATTTGTATTTTTTGTGTTTTGTTCCGGAGACGATGAAAATCATGACCGCGATGCCATAGACAAGCATCATTGCAAAAATGAACAGGTTTTCGATATAGTCATTATAAAAGTCGCCGATGACGGCAAGTGCCGGAGCAGCTATGCAGAGCATGATGCCCAAAGCGATTTTTTTGCCATAGCTTTTTGTGCTTGAAATAAAGCTTTGAATCGTGCTTTCATTCAGCTCCTCAAAATTCGTCGGCGATTCCGGTGTCGAAATTTCTATCTCCTGCAAAATCTCATCGATGTTGCCGAATTCCGATATGACGATGCCGATGGCTTCGTTTTCAGAGCGACCTCTTGCCTTTTCTTCATTATATTTATCTTCCATCATTTGCAGCAAATCCTCTTTTGCTTTGAGAATTTCGGCTGTCTTGGGTAAATTTACAAATAAATTTTCGATATAACTTTTTATAGTATCCATAACAACTCCATTTCTATTCAATCGGTCGAACAAATTTCTCAATCACATCTTTTGTCAGAACCCATTCTTGAATTTTTTCCTTGTAAAAATTTTTTCCAAGTTCCGTAATTCGATAGTAGGTTCGCTTCTTGCCATAGGTTAAATCACCGGGGAATGATTCGATATAACCGTTTTTTTCAAGGCGATTAAAAGCCGAGTAGAGCGTGGTTTCTTTCATCATATAGTTTTCGTCGGTCATCGTGCGAATCGATTTTGAGATTTCATAACCGTAGGACGCTTCATCCAACAGCAAAGATAATATGATGATGTCATTGTATCCCCGTATGATGTCGCTGCTTATCATAGAACCTCCTTTTGCACAAACATCACCACATAATTTGGCGATGGGGATTTGTAAACTCGCATGCGTTTTGTAAATCATTTTCGAAAATAGAATTACTTTATCTATCGTAGTAAAATCATATCACAATTACTACGACAAGTAAAGTAATTTTGTTGAAAATTTTTATTTGATATTGTCCGCTCGCAATTCGATGGATATTTTATAAATCGAGTTTGATTTTTATGCTCGATTGTTACGCGTTTTGAATTTTTATCACAAAAACAATATTGCGCAAAATATATGTTGACGATGAAATATATATGATGTATTATTTATAATGTAGTGTATCATAAAGGAGGTGGAGGAGATAGCACTAACCAAAAGACAGCAAGACATAATCGATATTGTTGAGATGAACAAGCCGATTACCGGTGAAGTTATTGCCAACAAAATCGGAATCACAAGGTCGGCTCTGAGAACGGATTTGCAGGTTTTGACCCAGCTCGGTTATTTGGAAGCGAAGCCGAAGGTCGGCTATGTGACCAAGCCGAAAAACAAATCAAGTTTTGAGGAGTATGGCAACAAATCGGTCGGCGATGTGATGAGTGTTGCTGTGGCTATTGATGAAAAAGAATCACTTCACAGCGCGGTGATAAGAATTTTTCTTGAAGATGTCGGAAGTATTTTTATTATCGGCGAGAAGGGACTCAGCGGAATTATTTCGCGAAAGGATTTGGTCAAAGCGATGATGGGAGGAACCGATTTGAACTCCGTGCCGGTCAGCATGATTATGACGAGAATGCCGAATGTCGTGACAGTCAAAGAAAATGCGCCGGTCAATGAAGCCGTCGGCAAGCTCATCATGCACGAAATCGATTCGTTGCCGGTCATTCGAGAAAATAATAATCATATTGAAATTGTCGGCCGTTTTACAAAAACGAATGCCACCAAGCTTTTTGCAGAACTAATCAATCCCGATGAGGTGAATATCAAATGAAATTAAATATCTATGTACTCTCCGATTCAATCGGTAATACCGGAGAGCAAATTGCAAGAGCTTGTATCGCGCAATTTGACCATCCGAATTATGAAATCAAAAAACATCCGTATATCACGGAAAAGGTCATTGACAATATTCTTGCCGAAGCGAAGAGTGAAGAATCGATGATTATTTTTTCCACCGTCAACAAAAATTTGATTGACAAAATCGAAATTTTTTCAAAAGAGCATGATATTCCATGCTTTGATATCATCGGAGATATCATCAATCAGATGGCGGAAAAATTTCAATCCGAGCCTCGTCGTGAAGCAGGCGTGATTCGAAAATTGAACAAAGCATATTTCAGTCGTGTCGAAGCGATTGAATTTGCGGTAAAATATGACGACGGAAAAGACCCGCGCGGTCTTAAAAAAGCGGATGTGGTTCTGCTCGGCATCTCTCGAACATCCAAGACGCCGCTGTCGATGTATTTGGCAAACAAAAATATCAAGGTCGCGAACATTCCGCTCGTACCGGAATCTTTGCCGCCGAAAGAATTGGATGAAATTTCCTCGAGCCGAATCATCGGACTGATCAACTCGCCGGAAAAGCTCAACCAAATTCGTGAAGAGAGACTTAAGGCGCTCGGTCTTGGAAAAGGCTCCACCTACTCGTCGATGGCGAGAATTTTGGAAGAGTTGGATTATGCGGAAAAAATCATGAAGAAAATCGGCTGTCCGATAATCGATGTCTCCAACAAAGCAATTGAAGAAACTGCGGATATTATAATAAATATACTCAAAAAACAGGGAATTAGCGTATTTAATGATTAGGAGGAAAAAATGAAGAAATTTGTTTACAATTTCAAAGAGGGAAACAAAGATATGAAGTCGCTTTTGGGCGGTAAAGGTGCAAACTTGGCGGAAATGACGAATATCGGACTCAATGTTCCACCGGGATTCACCATTACGACCGAAGCATGTATTGAGTATTATGACAAAAACAAAGAAATTTGGCAGGAGCTACATAACGAAATCAACGAAAAGTTAGCTCAGCTCGAAAAAGAATCCGGAAAAACTTTCGGCGGCGGCGAAAATCCGCTCTTGGTTTCCGTTCGTTCCGGTTCGGTGTTTTCCATGCCGGGAATGATGGATACGATTTTGAACTTGGGGCTGAACGACATTACCGTTGAAACCATCAGCAAAAATACGGACAATGAGCGTTTTGCTTACGACAGCTATCGTCGTTTTATTCAAATGTTCTCCGATGTTGCGATGGGAATTGCAAAATCCAATTTTGAATCCGCATTGGAGAAGATGAAAGAGGCGAAAGGTGTTGAAAATGATGTGGATTTGGACGCGGCGGATTTGAAAAAACTCGTCGAAGAATATAAAGCAATCTACAAGCGGGAGCAGGGAGAAGAATTCCCTCAAGACCCGAAAACACAAATGATTTTAGCGGTGAAAGCGGTATTTGATTCTTGGGAAAATCCTCGTGCAAAAATCTATCGTGAGCTGAACAACATTTCACATAAATTGGGTACGGCGGTCAATATTCAAAGCATGGTATTCGGAAATACCGGCAACAAATCCGGAACGGGCGTTGCATTTACACGAAATCCGGCGACCGGCGAGAACAAGGTATTCGGTGAATTTTTGATGAATGCGCAGGGTGAGGATGTCGTTGCGGGAATCAGAACTCCTCAGTCGATTGAGCAACTCAAAGATGTCATGCCGACAGTGTATGAGCAATTCATCGATACAACTCGGATTCTTGAAAATCATTACAAGGATATGCAGGATATCGAGTTTACGATTGAAAATGAAAAATTATTTATTTTGCAAACCAGAAACGGAAAGCGAACTGCAAAAGCGGCGGTGAATGTGGCGGTTGATTTGGTCAATGAGAAGAAAATTACTAAAGAAGAATGTATTTTGAGAGTAGAGCCGAATGTATTGGAGCAGTTGTTGCATCCGACTTTTGACCAAGACGAGCTCAAAAAACATGAAATGATTGCCAAAGGACTTCCGGCATCTCCGGGAGCGGCATCGGGAAAAATTTATTTCCATGCGGAAGATGTCGTTCAGGCAAAAGAGCGTGGCGAGCGTGCGATTCTTGTTCGTCAGGAAACTTCTCCGGAAGATATCGCGGGAATGGTAAGCTCCGAAGGGATTTTGACGGCTCGCGGCGGAATGACTTCGCATGCGGCGGTTGTTGCTCGCGGTATGGGAAAATGCTGCGTGGCGGGAGCATCCGATATTCGTGTGAGTGAAAGTGAAAAAACGATGCGCGTCGGACAAAAAACTTTCGGCGAAGGCGATATCATTTCCTTGGACGGTTCGACCGGAATGATTTACGAAGGCGATATTCCAAAAGCAAGCTTGACGATGATTGATAATTTTGATGTACTGATGGGCTATGTCGATGAAGTGCGTCAGTTGAAAGTAAGAGCGAATGCGGATAATCCGAGAGATGCTAAAAAAGCAATCGAGCTTGGAGCGGAAGGAATCGGACTTTGCCGTACGGAGCATATGTTCTTTGACGAAGAGCGAATTCTAAAAGTGCGCAAGATGATTATGGCGGAAGAATTGCAGGAGCGAGTGGATGCGCTCAACGATTTGCTGCCGTTCCAGCGACAAGATTTTGTGGAAATCTACGAAGTGATGGGCTCCTTGCCGGTGACCGTTCGTCTGCTTGACCCGCCTCTTCATGAATTCCTGCCGAGCAATGAAGCGGATATGAAAGAAGTCGCGGCGGCGATGAATCGTACTTTTGAAGAAGTAAAAGATATCGTCAACAAATTACACGAATTCAACCCGATGCTCGGTCATCGCGGATGTCGTTTGGCAGTGACTTATCCGGAAATCTATGTGATGCAGGTAAGAGCGATTATCGAAGCGGCAATCATCATGAAGGACAGAGGCGTCGATGTGGAGCCGGAAATTATGATTCCGCTCATCGCAACGAAAGAAGAATTGGCATTGATTAAGCAATCCTTAGTCGAAGAAATCAACAATATCTTTGATGAAAAAGGAAAGAGCGTAAAATATACTATCGGAACGATGATTGAAGTGCCTCGAGCAGCGATTACGGCGGATGAAATCGCACAGGAGGCGGAGTTCTTCAGCTTCGGAACAAATGACTTGACTCAGATGGGCTTCGGATTCTCTCGAGACGACTCCGGAAAATTCCTGAGTGACTATGTGGAAAAAGAAATTTTACCGGCAAGTCCGTTTGAAACTTTGGATCAGTCCGGTATCGGTAAATTCGTTCAAATCGCTTGCGAATTGGGACGAAAAGGAAATCCGAATATTAAATTGGGCGTCTGCGGAGAGCATGGTGGAGACCCTGAATCCGTGAAGTTTTTCCATCGTACCGGACTCAATTATGTAAGCTGCTCACCGTTTAGAATTCCGATTGCTCGTCTATCGGCGGCGCAGGCGGTGCTTGAAAAATAATCAAGGTTTGAGCGAAAAACATCTGAAATCAGAAAATCAAAAAATCAAAGTCGATATTCGACGAGGCGAAAGCCCGAAGTCGTTATCATATCTTAGACAAAAAACCGAAAATTGACCGATGCATTGCATCGGTCAATTTTTTGGCTTTATGTCTAAACGGCGCAACTCATTAAAAAGAAAGAGATGGCATTTGTAGCGAAATAAAGGGCTGATTTGCAAAAATTGACAGCTATTGATAGTTATTGTTGATTATGGTAAAATTTTAGAAGGGTAAAGTTTTCTTTAATCAACTTATATCGATTTACAAATTGATTTTGAAAATTGACTTGGTTTGTTTCGGGAATGATTTTTGAATTTGCTTTTAAGATGAATGATGGAGGTAGGTATGGATGTTTCCAAACAGGCGCACAAGTCTCACGGAATTCTCGACAATATTTGGTTTTACACAAAGATATGGGCAAAGACATTTCCGCTCGGACTCGTGATTATTCCTATTTTTGCCGCGTTAAGCATTTTGAATATTTATGAACAGATCAATATTCCTCGCGTCTTGGTCGAAGTGCTCGAAAGGCGCGGCGATGTCAAAGAATTGCTCCATGCAATTGCTTTACCGGCTTTTCTTTTGATTTTTTCCAAGACGATCAACGGCGTGCTGAATTCTTTAATTATGGCGCTGGGAAGTAGGCCGATGGTCTATCTTTACTCCGTTCCGATCAACGAAAAACTGTTTCGTATTCACTACCGAACTTTGACTTCGCCTCAGGTGCAAAGCAAATTGGTCAAGGCGAAAAATATAACATTCAGCGGAGACGGCCCCGGAATTCATTTCTTCGGCGTCACGATTTCCAATTTCCTCATTGCGGTCGTCGGCGCGATTATATTCACCTCTTCGATTGTGTATGTCGATTCGATTCTGCTCATCGTCATTCTGTTTTCCGGATTTGTCAATTTGCTGTACGGTTTTTATGTCGGCAAGTATGTAAACCGTAGTATGAAAGAGCGCAGCGATGATGAAAAGAAAGAAAGTTATATCATGCGCACTCTCGAAAATCGTCTGTATGCAAAAGACATCAGACTTTATCGTATGAAAGATTGGCTCTATGACAAGTTCAGCCATTATCACGAAAGACATTCGCGTTTTCTTCTCGGCGAAACGAGGATGCGGGTGAGCGCCATCGTTCTAAATGCCGTATTGGTTCTTTTGCGCGACTTGATTGCGTACGGCTACCTTATTTTGATGTTGTTTCGCGGAGATATCGGTATGTCCGGATTCGTCTTTCTTTTGGGATTGGTATTTCAGTTTTCGAAGTGGATGGATTTGATTGTCGAACAGATCAATGCGCTCATCACATTCAGCACGATGATGAATCAGGTCAGAGAATTTTTGGATGTGGAAGAAAGCGACGGGATACCGTATGGAAAAGCCTCGGAGCGAGATGTATGCATCTGTCCGAAAATCGAATTTCAAAATGTGGGTTTTCGCTATCCGGAGAGTTCCAATTGGATTTTCAGAGATTTCAATTTGACTGTTCAGGGAGGAGAGCGATTGGCGCTGGTCGGCATCAACGGAGCCGGAAAGACCACTTTGATGTTGATGCTCATGGGACTCCTGCATCCTACGGAAGGCGATATCTTAATCGACGGTAAGAGTTACAGAGAGTTTGAGCCGCGTGAGTATTATAAACTTTTTTCTCCGCTTTTTCAGGATATTATTCTGTTCCCCGAAAGCATCATCGACAATATTACCGGCGGGGCGGATGTTGAAGAAGACGAACTCAATCGTATTCTGCATCTCAGCGGAATGGATCGTATCATTGAAAAGCTCCCGAGCGG
>JAUNKE010000061.1 GCA_030532905.1 Peptostreptococcaceae bacterium | reverse complement strand
GTTGTGATTTTGTTTTGTGTTATCCATTTATACTAGTATCCAATAAAAAGTACAATAAAACGAATTTCCGTTCCGATGGAACGGCGGAACGGTGGGGTCACCGTTCCCTACAAGCTATTCAAAATAAGAATTATGCATTACTGTTTTTACTAAAGGATATTAGTATTATAATCCTCTAAGGAAAGTCGAATAGACTTGAGCAACTATATAAAAGCTGTTGTCGAATGAAATCAAATGCCTCCGTCGTCGGATTCCGCTCCGACTTTTCGGAGCGGTGCATCTCATTGTCAACAGCTTTTTTTATCAACTTATTTTGTAAATTCCTGAATAATATGTTTTACAATTCGCTCGGACGCTTTGCCGTCGCCATACGGATTGCTTGCTTTTGCCATCTTCTGATACTCCGCCGAATCATCCAGCAGATTTTTGATTTCACGATACAGTTGCTCGCTGTCCGTTCCTCCGATTTTTACCGTACCGGCGGCCACCGCTTCCGGTCTTTCGGTTTCGGTTCGAAGAACGATGACGGGCTTTCCGAGTCCCGGCGCTTCTTCCTGAATCCCGCCGGAGTCCGTCAAAATCAGATACGATAAGCCCATCAGCTTTGCAAAAGGCTGATAGTCGAGCGGCTCAATCAAAGTGATATTCTTTTCGCCCGCCAATATCCGATTGGCAATCTCTCGGATTTTAGGATTCTTGTGCATCGGAAAAACGACTCGATGCGTCGGGTATTCCAGCGCGATTCGTTTGATTGCCGAAAAGATGCGCTCCATCGGCTCGCCCCAATTTTCCCGACGGTGACAGGTCATCAGAATCACTTTTTCTTTGTCAAAATCAATTTGGCGAAGTGCTTCATCTTCAAACACATGCTCCTTCTGAACCACATGGTAGAGCGCGTCGATGACGGTGTTGCCCGTCACGATGATTTTATCATCCGATACATTTTCAGATAGCAGATTTTCCCGATTCTGCGCAGTCGGCGCAAAATGATAGGTGCTCAACCTTCCCGTAAGCTGTCGATTCATCTCTTCCGGATAAGGCGAATAAATATTCCATGTTCGCAGCCCCGCTTCCACATGACCGACGGTCACCTGCTGATAAAAAGCCGCCAACGCCGCCGCAAAAGTGGTCGTCGTATCACCATGCACCAGCATGATGTCCGGCTTGTACTCGAGTAAAATTTCGCCCACCCCGCGAAGCACTCCGTTCGTGATGTCCGTAATCGTCTGCCCATGCTTCATCAAATCCAAATCATAATCCGGTTTGATGTCGAAGATATGCAGAACCTGGTCAAGCATTTCCCGGTGCTGCGCCGTAATAAGCACCTTGCTTTCAATTTCCGCATGCTTTTCAAATTCCAAAATCAGCGGCGCCATTTTGATTGCTTCGGGTCTCGTTCCGAATACGCTCAGAACTTTAATTTTTTTCATATAGCCTCCCCAATCATTTCCTATGTCAATTTTTCTTTCCTTAGCGTGATTTATTGTCGCCTTTTTTCTTCGGCGACTTCATTAAATTTTGAGCCGGCTCGCTCTCGTTGTCTTTTTCCGCTTTCGTCTCTTGGATTTCGCTTTTCACTTCTTCCAAGATTCTAAGTTTCTTTACCCCAATCAACACGATGAGCAGATTACCCAAAATAACAAAGATTCCCGTAATAAAATCCGATTTCTGCAACAGCAAAGAGCTTGCACCGATCAGTGCTGAAACCGCATAGAGATAGACCACGGTTTTCTTTTGCGAAAGACCTTTGGACAACAGACGATGATGCAGATGTCCTTTGTCCGCGCCCATAATCGGTTTGCCCGCTAAAAAGCGGCGAATAATCGCAAAGGTCGTATCCAAAATCGGAATCGCCAATGCAAAAAGCGGAATGATGACCGCCAAAACCGTTGCGCCTTTAATCGTTCCGATGATGGATGCCACCGCCAAAATGAATCCGAGAAACAACGAGCCCGTATCGCCCATAAAGATTTTCGCCGGATTGAAGTTGTAAGGCAAGAAGCCCACCGCTCCGCCGACCACGCCCATCAGCAAGGTCGCCGTAATATATTGTCCCGATGTCAACGCGACGATTGCCAATGTCAATGCGGCGATGGTGGAAATACCCGCCGCCAATCCGTCCAATCCATCGATGAGATTGACCGTATTCGTTATTCCGACAATCCAAAAAATCGTCACCGGAATGCTCAGCAAATTGAGCACAATCAAAATATCATCTTCAAAGGGATTCGTAAAAAAGTTGATTCGAATGCCCGCCCAAGTAATAATTCCCGCACAAAAAATCTGTATCAATAATTTCGTTTTCGCTTTGAGCGGACTGATGTCGTCGATGATTCCCATACAGACGATGAGACCGCTGGCAAGCAAGGTCGCGAGCACTTTTTCATTCGGATGGATAAAACAAAGCGCCGAAATCAAAAATCCGAAGAAAATTCCCAGCCCCCCCAAGCGTGGAATCGGCTTGCTGTGCACTCGCCTCGCATCCTTCGGCACATCGATGGCTCCGATTTTGTCCGCCAAATTGATAATAAACGGCATCGCCGTGTAGCTGATGATTCCGCTCACGACAAAAGCCAAAAACACATTGATCATATTCACCTCTCTAGTAACCGGCTCCCAAGTTTTCAATCAGCGAATCGTCATTTTCAATCCACTCATCGACTTCGATTACCCTATAATTGTTTGCATCGTCGCGAATATATACTCTTGCAATTCCCGCATTGATGATGAGCCTTTTGCAAATCGAACAGGAATTTGCATTCGGTACGATTTGACCGTCGGAGTAATTGACGCCCACCATATACAAATCCGCGCCGATCATATCCCGACGGGCAGCCGAGATAATCGCATTCATCTCCGCATGCACCGAGCGACATTTTTCATACATCTGCCCCCTCGGCACCGCCATCTTCTCCCGAAAACAAAAATTCAAATCGGTACAATTCGCACGACCTCGCGGCGCTCCGGTGTAGCCCGTCGAAATGATTTCGTCATTCTTCACGATGATGCATCCGTAATTTCGGCGAAGGCAAGTGCCCCGCTCCGTAATGGTCTGTGCAATATCCAAATAATAATTGACCTTGTCCCTTCTTTGCATTTCTACCTCAAAATCTCCGCGATATCGCTCTCAAAATTCGCGATATATTCTTCCTTAGCATCTTCCCAATCGTTCATATCTTTGCAATCCATTGCAATTTGAGATGTCAGATTCGCAATCAGCATGCAAATCGCCTTAAAATTTTCTTCATAAATAATGCTGATGGAGCCATCCGCCGCCAATCCCTTGGCAACCGCATTGATGATTTCATCCTTGATATAGTATGCGTCCGAGGAATCGTATTTTTTGAACAATGGCTCATACAAATCCGCATCCGCATATCTCGTTTTAATAATGTATAAAAATCTGCCGAAATCCTCCACATTGCTTCCCGGCTCGATTTCAAAAAGAATCTTGAAGAAGATATTCCATTCGAAATCCACATTGATGACCTGAAGCAATTTCTCGCTCAGAATTTCTCCGAAACGACTCTTCGGCTTGTACTCATGCTCAAAATGAATCGGTGTTTCAAAATTGATGATTCGATCCGACAGATAGCGAATTCTTGTGATAAGCTCCAGCATCGTCTGACTCGATAGATTCTGATACACGATTTCGTTCTTTACAAAAATATACTGACTCAAAATATCGCAGGCTTTTTTGAAGTCAATGGTGAATCCGATATTCTCCTTCATCTTGTTGATGAAAATATCATTGATTGCCTTTGCCAAAATCACCTTTGAAAAATTCTCATCAACCATCTTGTCCGCATCCTTGGACATCGAAGTGTCCGTGTTGAGCTGATTGTAAATCAATGAAATCTGGTGATCCATCGCCTCCATATTGCTGTGAATCGATGCGAGCATCTCCTTCATAAATCCGTCAACAATCATATAGCTGTTGTTCTTGTAGATGACCTCATGCTCGATATCCGCCCAGAAGGAGTGAACCAGCGATTTGATTTGCAATTCGAAATTGATTTTTTCGCCATAGGAATAATAATGGCCGTCGATGCGATAAATTTTGAATCCGTTCTTCTGTTTCTGCGGTTGAGGCATTCCCAAATCCAGATAAATCGGCATATTTTGCAGAATCGGGCTGTAATACCAGCCGTCCGTATCCATTTTGTTGAAAAAGCTCTTGAGTTTGTCCAAGATGAGTTGCTCTTCACGAACAAAACGGCAAAAAATCATAATGCCGATGACATCCTGCAGATTGTCCAGAATTTCCTCAGCCGTATCATGTTTTTGATATAATTTGTTGCGCAAAATTTTCTCTTTCAGGCTTTTGGGTGACTTTACACGACTTCGCACATCGATGATGGACTGGTCGAGTTCGATCATCAAGCCTTCAAAAAAAGATTTTAAAGTATCACAAACATTCAAGTAATGTGGTGTCATATCCTCAAGCAAGCCGATTGTTTCATCGATGGTTTTGAAAAAAGCCAGCTTCACAGAACTACCTCCATATTTTCTACATTGTTCGCGCGTCCTCCGACATATACTTCTTCAACACGATTTCCCAATGGTGCTTCCTTGATGATATTGATATATAACTTGGACGGTTTGCCCATCGTCAATCCCTGCTCAAAAAGCATCGCCACATTTTTTTCCTCGATATTGATGATTCGGTTTTTTATTAAAAAACAACCGAGCGCTCCACCTGAACTGCCCGTTGCCGATTCTTCGTCGATGCCGACCGCCGGCGCCATGTTGCGACATTCTACGGTCACATCGCCGTCTCCCATCGCAAAAATATGATAGCCCGTTATGCCGATTTTTCGACTGATTTCCTTTATCATTTCGATATTCGGCTTAAGCGAGTGAAGAATGTCTATCGAGCGCAGCGGAATAATCAAATCCGACAGACCCGTCGTTACGATTTCCATGTGATTGATAAAATTTCCCTGCTCCTGCTCATCGATAATCGGACGCACGCCCACATCGCTCGCCGAAATACCGAGAGATTGACATACCGATTCAAAATCGGGATTGCGCGTCGTCAATTTTTCCAAAAAGCGCGGTGCCCGCTGCTCCATAACGACAAGACCGTCCTTGACTTCGACCGCCAAAACGCCCGCTTTCGTCTCCTGCTTGTATTTTCCGTCCGAAAGCAATCCGAGATGGCTCAGCAAATAAAAAGTGCCTACGGTTGCATGCCCGCAGAAATCAACTTCTTCGGTCGGTGTAAAAAATCGTACCCGAAAATCCGCTTTGTCCGATTTCATCACAAAGGCGGTCTCCGAAAAATTGACTTCTTTTGCAATCTTCAGCATCTGTTCTTCCGTTAATTCATCCGCATCAAGAACCACACCCGCAGGATTCCCTCCGTTTTGTTCCTCTGCAAATGCATTGAGTGTATAGACTTTGACTTTCATTTTTCCTCCGCTCGAGAATTTTGAAATTCATCGATTTTCAAGTTTTTCTTCTTTAATATTTTAACACAAATCCCCCCAAATATCAATGAACAAGCAAAACGATGACTCGCCTTCCCCGGCGGAATTTTCATCCGCCATCGCTGATTTTATATTCCGGTCGGAGAAATTTTTTGCAGGGTGTTTTGAAAATTTTTTCAAAGTCCGTGACAAAATTTCACTCAAATCCTCCACCGATTCCATCGAGAAGGTTAAGCCGATCTTCAAGAATTATGACAGCCGAAAATATATCCATGCCGCATTGCACAAAAGCGCGAAAGGAATCAATATTCGAAACGAAATCTTTTGCGTTTTGTGGTGAAAAAATATCATACCAAGCAAGGCGCCCGCTCCACCGAGTAAAAATGCAAGCCCGATTAGATATTTCTCATTGACGCGCCATTTTTTATCCCGCGCTCTTTTTTTGTCGATTCCGTAAATCAAAAAGACGACGAAATTCCACAGCGCAAATCCTAAATAAAGCATATTCCCTCCAAAAAAAAGCTCCGATTTCTCGGAGCTGTGATTATTCGGCAAATATTCCTTTTTCATGAATACCATGATTTCTTTCTTTCTCGTGATTATAAAGTTTCTGCAAAATAACAAGCAATGCCTGATACTCTTCCGGCTCAAGCTGCGCTTCAATTTGCTTTTCGTGGTTCATCAGATGATTGAGCACCTCTTTGATGGTCTTCTCGCCCTTGCTCGTCAACTTCAAAAGCTGTGAGCGCGAATCCCTCTCCGACGGTTTTTTCTCAACCAGTCCGAGCTCCAGCAACTTCGCCACGATTCTCGTGATATACGACTTGTCGATGTTAAATTCTCTCGCCAACACATTCATCGCCACATTCGGATTGCGCTGGATGAACAACAGATTGAAAAACATAATCTGCGACAGATTCACATCCTGCAATTTTTCTTTAACATATTTGTGGTAGCTGCGTCCGAGATAGTTTATCAAGTAGGTCGTGCTGCTTGCCTTCACTCCGGCATATTTGTCCTTTTTTGATTTCATACTTTTTATCCTTTCCCTTCCAATTTACCGTCATACTCCAAATGACAGTCCCCATGCTCTTATTTTAATATAAATTTCTTGATTATGTCAACGCTAAGAAAAAACCATCCGCAACAAATGCCGCGGATGGTCAACTTCCGTCCTAAGACCGAGCCTTCTATTTACTTTGTCAAAGAAGATTGCAATCTTGTTGATGATTTCATTTTCAAACCGGTTTTGTAAACCATCAATACATAAAGCGCCGTCAATACGCCACCGACGATGTACGCCGTATTGATTGGAAGACGGAACCCGATTTTCGCATTCAAAATAAAGCTTGAAATGATAAACATGTAGAAAGTTCCCGGAATCAAAGCAACCAGGAAATTCTTTCCTTCCTTCATCAGATATACCGCCATAATCGCAAAGGCAAATACGGCAATCGTCTGATTACTCCAAGCAAAATATCTCCACAACAACTGGAAGCCGCCTGCACTTACTTTTGCAAAAACGAGAATTCCCGCCGCCAATGCAAAAATCACCGCCGATACCATCAATCGATTACGATACGGCTTCTGGTCGATATTCAAATAATCCGCAACCATCAATCGAAGCGAGCGAAGCGCCGTATCTCCGGATGTGATTGGAAGCACGATAACTCCGATTACCGCAATCATACCGCCGATTGGCCCAAGCAAGTCTTTTGCGACCATACCGATAATTTTCGGTCCGCCGACACCGTCCGCATCCAATCCGATGATATGATAAATTCCCATTGCGGCAGCCGCCCAAATCATTGCGATGAATCCTTCAAGCAACATCATGTAGAAGAAAGTGAACTTTCCTTCACGCTCACTGCTTACGGAGCGCGCAATCAAAGTCGATTGTGTTGAATGAAAACCTGAAACGATTCCGCAAGCAACCGTTACGAAAAATACCGGAATAAGCGGCAGACCTTCCGGATGCACACCCATCCAATTGCTTGCCGTTAGATTGTCAAGCTGATATCCTTTCGCGAACAGTCCGAAGAATACGCCTACTGCGGAAAGCAACAAAATCCCTCCGAAAATCGGATACACTTTACCGATGATTTTATCGATTGGGAACAAAGTAGCCACCAAATAATAAACGAAGATTCCCGCATAAACAATCCATACAATCGGATTGGATGCAACGGATTCCTGTTTGAAAATTTGAGTTACAATCAAGTCTCCCGGCGTGTAGATAAATACCGCACCGACAAGAAGCATCAATAGCCATAAGAAGAAATTATATACTTGGAAAGTAAATTTTCCCAAATATTTTTTGGTCAACACAGGCATCTGCGCTCCGTTTTCGCGAATCGAAATCATTCCCGAAAGATAATCGTGAACCGCTCCGCCAAGTACACAGCCCACCGGAATTGCAATAAAAGCAATCGGGCCGAAAAGAATTCCCGCAATCGGGCCGAGAATCGGACCGGTTCCCGCAATATTCAGCAGCTGAATCAATCCGTTCTTCCATTTGTTCATTGGTACGAAATCCACTCCGTCATTCATTGTTACCGCCGGCGTTTTTCTGTCATCCGCGCCGAACATTTTGTCAATGTATGCGCCGTACAACACGCCTCCGACAACCAGAATGGCCATACCGATTAGAAAAGTAATCATTTTTTCTCCTCCTTTAACTTCCTTAGTAACCATGTGCCATAAAGATTTCACAAACTTGTTACTCTAATCAACTAAAATTATATATCCAAACCACAAAATTGACAATATATTTTTGCAAAAAAGTATTTATTTCCACAAAGTCCTAAAAAGTAACAAGCACTCATTTTTGTTTGTTTCACTCATTTTTATTTTGAAAATTCGATTTTGGCTACTGAAAAAATCAATTCATTTTTAATTTTGACATCAAAAAAAGATAAGAGCTGTAAACTTTTCTCCTATCTTTTTTATTATTCTTTAAATTATTGGAATGCTTCCGCCAAAGATTTCCCGATATTTTCATCCTGAAGAATGAAGTCGGAAATCTTTTTGAGATTTTCTTCATCGAGCGGTCCCGTATAAACGCCGGCGATATTTCCGCCTTTGTCGATGAACATCGTCGTCGGATACGCATTGATATGATATGCGACATTTGCGCTTTGCTCAATATCCAATCCGTCTCTTCCCCCCAATGCCTCATCATAGAATACCGGCATCGAGTAGCCTTCTTTGCTCATAAAATTGTCGGCATCCTCACGCTTCTCGCGCATGCCGTCAGTTCCGTTTATCATCATCACATTGAGACCTTTGCCGTTGTAGTCGTCATAAAGCTTTTGGAAATCGCCCATTTCCCTTCTACAATAGCCTCACCAGCTCGCCCAGAAATTGATAACCGATGCCTGTCCTTTGAAATCGGAAAGTTTCACTTGCTTGCCGTCTTTGTCAAAAACGATAAAATCCGGTGCGGTCAATTTTTCCGCATTCGTTTCCTGATCGTCTTTTTTCTCTTCCTTATTCTCCGCCGGTTTCTCCGTGTTCTCTTTTTGTGTTTCCTGCGGATTCGTGCTCGGCTGTTTTGCATCCTGTTGCGGTGAGCAGCCGATGCTTGCTCCCGTCATCACCAATGCCAGCGCAAGCGCCATCCATGCTTTTCTTTTCTTCATTTTTTCACCTATAAAAATAATCTTAAAAATCTTTCGTAGTAACCGCTCATGATTGCTACGCCCATCAAAATCAAAAATATACCTGCCAATTTATTGATAACGGCGTAATTTTTTTCAATAAATGCAATTGCTCCCATCATTTTGTGAAGCAATAATGCCGAAACAATAAACGGGATTCCAAGTCCCAAGCTATATGCCAAAAGCATCATCGAGCCCTGCAAAACCGTTTCCGAATTGGCGGCCGTTAACAATGCGGTCGAAAGCCATGTTCCCACACAAGGAGTCCACCCGATCGAAAAAATCATGCCGAACAAAATCGCTTTTCCGAATTGAACCGGCTCGACCTTATTTTCCATCCGAATACTTTTGTGCAGAAAGGACAGTTTAATCCATCCCATATAGCTCAGACCGAACAATACGATAATCGCTCCGGTCACCAAGTTGACCTGACGAGCATACATCGTCAAAAATCGCCCCACCGTCGCCGCAGCCGCACCGAGCGACACGAACACGATGCTGAATCCGATGACAAAGCCGATCGAATTTTTGAGCGCGCGCATCTTGTGTTCTGCCTGATTTTGCTCCGCCTCATTGATATCCCCGATAAAATAAGTGATATAAATCGGCAGCATCGGCAAAAGACATGGCGAAATGAAGGTAATGATACCTTCTAAAAATAATGCTGCATATTCCATACGCCCTCCTGTACATATTATACATGATTTTGTATGAAAATAATACCTATTTTTATTTGAAAACTTTTATCAAATACAAAAACCGAATTGACATTCCCGTTTTTTTTCTGTAAAATGAAGTAGCTTTAAGGGTCTGTGGTTGAAAGTCCATGTCAGATGCGGACAAAAGGACCCACGTAAGTTTTGGCATAGCGACCAAAATGAGCATGGCGCATTCTAGGAGTAAGTCCTGCCGATTATTCGAGAGAAGTGGCGTGACGCGAACCGAAGCAAGACTTCCAGCAGGCGAGTGTGGGGGCAAAGACCAGGTCAGCCTTAAAGCTTTTTATTCACATTGTTATTTTCTCGCATTGCAAAGAGTGAGTGCGATGATTTCAATGTTCAAAATTTGTTTTTTCGCCAATTTTGAAAGCTCGTTGAGCGTGGAGCCCGTCGTAATGATGTCATCCACAATCAGCAGCTTTATTTTTTTATCCGACGCATCGTCCCGCTGATAAAAATCCGCAATCATCCGCTCCAAAACTTCTTCGTCGATGGCAAAGGCATCTTCCAACTCCGCCATACGCCTTCCTCTTGAAAATCCGGACAAAAAATCGGTTTTCTTTTGTCGAACGAACAGCTCGATATAGGCATCCGCATCAATATGCTCTGCAATCAATGCGCTTTGATTGAATCCCCGCGTCTTCATCCTTTCCGCCGAAATCGGTACGGCGGTGATGAAATCATATTGCAATTCATTTTCCGAAATAAATTCTTTGAGTATCTCGCCGAAATATTTTCCCATATAACTTTTGTGCCCGTATTTGTACGAATAGATGCTGTGATGCATAAAGTCATTGTACGCTAGAGCCGAATACACTCGATCAAAATAATATTTTTCATCCGAGCAGGCGATGCAGATTCCCGCACCTTTCCCGAAACGCCCGCAGCGAACGCAGATTTCACAAATCGGCTCCATCTTTTGATAACATGCTTTGCAGGTGGATAAATAATTTTCCCTGCTGATTGGACTGCCGCAAAAAATACATTGGATATTCCTCGGAAACAAAATCTCGCTCAGCATATTCATTTCAATTCCCCCATTGTCAATTAATTTTGCGAATCGGTTTTTAATTCATTTTGTAAATCACCTTGTAAATTATGCTTGGCATTTCATTTTACAGATTGGTTTCGCAAACCGATTATAAATTTTATCCCAACGATATTATACCCGAAAATTTTTTTGCATGCAAAAAGACAGCCGAAGCTGTCTATACGAGTACCAGATTTTCAACCGCATGCGCAACGCCATGCTCGTTGTTCGTAAGCGTAATGAAATCCGCGACCGATTTGAGTTTTTCAACCGCATTGCCCATCGCTACGGCATAGCCCGCCGCCTTGAGCATGCCGACATCATTTTCTCCGTCGCCGATTGCCATCACCTGTTCTTTTTTCAAGCTTTTTATTTGCATAATTCGGTGAAGCGCATTGGATTTATCCATCCCTTCTTCCAAGATCTCAAGCGCACAGCTCAATGAAAAAGGTAACCGAATCCGCTCGCCGAAATGTTCTTCGAGCGTTGTTTTAATTTTTTGCAAGGTTTCGTTGGAGCCGATTAAAAGCCCCTTTGCGATAAATCGCTCCTGAAATTCTTCGACCAAATTATCGACGAATCGCAAATTGCCTTCGCCGCAAATCCGACGATGCTGCTCCGCCCCCAAACTGTTTTTGTAAATGCTGTCGGCATAGGTATGTCGCTCGCCGGAAACCAAAAGCACGACTTCATGAGCATATTCTTTTGCCAATTTGTGCGCCTTGGCAATCAGCTCGATATCCATATTGCTCACGCGAATAAAATCATTCGCCCGCTTGTCGTAAATGATGGAGCCGTTGGCAAGCGCCGCATAATTTACAAAATCCATCTCGTCGATGTAATTTTTCGCCTCGCTGTAAGTTCTTCCGGTGTTCATCATTATTTCAATGCCGTTTTGGCTCGCCTTACGCAAAGTGTTTTTCGTTTTTTCACTGATGGTATGGTCGCTTTGCAAAACCGTCGCGTCCATATCCAAAGAAATCAATCGATACATATTTTCTCCTTTTCGTTATGCTTTATTATACCATCCTTTGAGAGAATATAACAGAAATCGGATGAATAATAAAAACTTTTGTAAATCCGTTCTTATTTCCACCAAAATATTGTTCCGGATGAAAGCCCGCTTTCCAAAGAAGATTTTATTCTGTCATCTGTTTGAAAAACAGTTGTCAACATTTCTACCTTTAATAGCTGCTTTTTACTTGCCGCCCTGTAGGGAACGGTGTCTCCGATTTCCTTTTTATTTCGACAAGGCACCGCGGATTCATAAAAATTATTTCGCGACTCTCTTTTTTATGCTATAATGATATTGTTTAGGATAGTCTTAACTTAAATGGGAGGTATATATGTCCAGAGTGAAAACTGTTTTGGCATTGATTGCGGTCGTACTCGTCGCTATTTTTGCCGTTCAAAATTCGGATCCCGTCGTGATTCGTTTCATCGTATGGGAGACGACCGTATCTCACGCGCTCATTATCGTGGGCGGGGTTGCAATCGGCGTTCTCATCGGTTTGCTCGTCGGTCTTAACAGCAGCTTCCAAGCATCGCGCGTTGCGAAGGAAATGAATAAGAATCAAAATGAGCTGACAAAAAATATGAACGATATGGATGCGGAGAATAAGAGACTTGCTGCGGAAGTTGAAGTCTTGCGCAAAGAGTTGGAGAGTGCGAAGCAGGTAAAAGTTCAAGCGGATGCCGTTGCTCCGAGCGATTTTAACGACAGCATCGATTCGATGGATATTTAAGGACTGTTGAAAAGTCTTAAAAAAATGGCAAACTCGTAAGAGCAGCCATTTTTTTATGCGAATGATTTATTTTATCCGTATCCCTTGATAAAAAAAGCTGTTGCCAAACAAAACAACAGCTATCTTTCAATATTATTCCGCAGACTCATCGCTCTCATCGGAATCCGTCGATTCGCTCGCGGTTCCGTTTTCGATATAATGCGCCTTGACTTTCGCCTCGATTTCATCCATCAATGCCGGATTTTCCAACAGATAATCTTTGACATTTTCTTTTCCCTGACCGAGCTTTTCATCATTGTAGGAATACCATGCGCCCGATTTTTTTACAATGTCCGCATTGACGCCGAGGTCGATGATTTCACCCACTTTGGAAATTCCTTTTCCGTAGGTGATATCGAATTCCGCAATTTTGAACGGCGGTGCCAATTTATTTTTGACAACCTTGACTTTGGTGCGATTTCCAAGCATATCGTCACCCTTTTTAATCGTTTCGGTACGACGCACATCCAAACGAATCGATGAATAGAAACGCAATGCACGACCTCCCGTCGTCGTTTCACTCGGTCCGTACGAATTTCCGATTTTCTCTCGCAACTGGTTGATGAAAATCGTAATCGCTTTGGAGCGGTTGATGGAGCTTGTCAATTTACGAAGCGCTTTTGACATCAATCTTGCCTGCAATCCCATCTGCTGATCAATCATCTCGCCTTCAATCTCCGCCTTCGGAACCAATGCCGCCACCGAGTCGATGACGATGATATCGATAACGCCCGAGCCGACCAAAGTGTCCGCAATCTCAAGCGCCTGCTCGCCATTGTCCGGTTGAGAAATAATCAAATTGTCGATGTCCACGCCCAATGACTTTGCATAGGACGGGTCGAGTGCATGTTCCGCGTCGATGAACGCCGCCATCCCACCGAGTTTTTGTGCCTCGGCAATCGCGTGAAGCGCCACCGTCGTTTTACCGGACGACTCCGGTCCGTAAATCTCAATAATTCTTCCTTTCGGCAAACCGCCGATTCCGAGTGCCAAGTCCAATCCGAGTGAGCCGGTCGAAACCACCTCAATATTCATGTGGAGATTTTCACCCAGCATCATGACGGAGCCTTTTCCAAAATCTTTTTCAATTTTTGCCAGCGTGGACTCGATCGCTTTTTGGCGTTCTTCGTTGCTCATCTGATCCGCTGCCAATCTTTTATCTTTCATTGCGCTCTTTTTTTCAGCCATTTTTCCTCCAATTTGTATTTTTATGCTAAGTATAGCACAAAAAAAATATATTTACAAATGCGTTTGCAAGAACGGTCGTGTCAAGTTGTTGTGGAGTTTTTCTATTGACAAGCTCCAAATCGTTTA
>JAUNKE010000004.1:41023-68410 GCA_030532905.1 Peptostreptococcaceae bacterium | reverse complement strand
ATTTCAAAAAAACTCGATGGGGACTCAATCTGCGTGCGGTCGGCGAAGGTGCGGCGGCTGCGGATGCGTCCGGTGTGAATATCGAGCTATACAAATATGTGCACACGATTTTCGGCGGTGCACTCGCAGGACTGGGCGGGGCATATCTTTCGCTGGTGAGCATTCCCGTTTGGCAGGACAATGTGACGGGCGGTCGCGGTTGGATTGCGGTGGCACTCGTTATCTTCGCTTCGTGGAAACCGCTCAAAGCGATGCTCGGCTCCGTTTTGTTCGGCGGCTTGGATATCATAGGTTTCCGCCTGCAAGGAATGGGCATTCAAGTTTCGCAATATCTCATCGATATGTTGCCGTATCTGTGTACGATCTTCGTCATCGTCGTCAGTACGCGCAAAGACAAACCGGAGGATAGACCGCCAAAGGACTTGTCCATACCGTATTTCAGAGAAGAAAGATAAATCAAAACCCTGCGCTCGTTTTAAGTCGCAGGGTTTTATTAAAATAATTCAAAATTGATTTTGTATCAAAAGCATTTTACAGCATCTTATTTTGTCTGTGCCGTTTTGTATGCTCGTCCTTTGGCATTCGTATTTTTCATCGCTTGGATAAATCCTTCGCGGGTAACTTGCGGAGGACGATGCTCCCATTCAATCGTCTGCATCGCGCGGTCGGCGATGATGTCAAATTCTTCCTCGCCGATTTCCACATCGTCAAAACAAATCGGCAGTCCGATGGAATGGTTGAACCGCATGATGCGCTCAAATTCCTTTTCCTGTTTATCAAATTCGAGCAGGCAGAGTACGCCGAGCGAAACGACTTCTCCATGCAAATGTTGATGTCCTTTTTTCGTAAGCGTCGAGCCATAGTAAACACAATGCGCCAAAGTGGAATTGTAATAATCCGCATCCGCCGTCGTCACGAGATTGGAGACGAGTCCGGTGGAGACGATGATGGACAAAATAAGCTGCTCCATCTCAAAGGATGGCTGATTGTTTCGGCAATCCGTCAGCCCTTGTTCGCCGAATTCGACCAAGGGGTCAGTGCAGATATGACACATCTGTCTTCCCATCAGTGGAGTGTGCGCCAGCTTGTGATGGCGAGAAGTAAATTCGACCTCCACTTCTTTGCTGAGCGCATCGCCGACGCCCGCCCACAGAAATTCGACCGGCGCTTCGGCGATAATCTGCGAGTTGATAAAACAATGATTCATCAGCTTCGGATAGTAATAATCTTTGAATGTGCCATCCTTATTATACATAACGCTGACGGCGGTGACCGGCGCGCAGTTGGAGCCGATGGTCGGGAAAGTGAACAGCGGCTTGTCCAATTTGTCGGCGATATATTTGACGGTGTCGCAAGCTCTTCCTCCGCCGACCGCAAAAATCATATCGGCTTTTTGCACCGTCGGATTGACGATGAGGGCATCGCCGTTTTCATAGGTGGCGTCGCCGCCGTACCACAAAAAATCAAGAATTTGTAAATTCGTATTTTCGACTGCGGCAAGGAGAGCGGTTTTGGCTTTTTCCATCGCCGTTTTTCCGCCGATAACGGCGGCACTGTTTCCGTAATATCTGGCGACATGACGAATTTCGTCATAACAATCGGTTCCGATGGAATAACTCGGTAGATAAAGACTGTAATTCGATTTGTAATTCATAGTTTTCCTTTCTGCTTTGCAATCAAAAAATCGTTTGAATGACGAGCGGTTTAACTGCTCTTTATAAATACAAAATTTTTATCGTCGGAATGTATTTTTGAAAATCGATAATCCATTTCGCAAAAAGATTTGGCATCGTCGATTCGGCGAATATTATTCTCCGCCAAAAAGCGCACCATCAATCCTCTTGCCATTTTGCACATCGTACCTTTTTCAATAATTTTTCCGTCTTTTTCCTCTCCGAAAACGCAGGTGACGAAAGGATAGTCCTTCGGCAGATGCGCGCTGACGACCTTGCTGTATTCTTTGGAAGCGAGATTCAACATACAGTCGCTTTCCGCCAGCAAGGCATCGGCAATTTTTTTGCCCCAAAATTGATACAGATTTTTATCCGAGCCGACGGCAAGCTTTGCCTGCATCTCCAAGCGATAGGGAACGACGGCGTCAAATGGTTTCAGCATGCCGAACATGGCGGAGAGAATTCTCAGATGCTCCTCGACATAGTCAAAATGATTTTTCTCGAAAATTTGTGCGCCCATATATTGAAATTGAATGCCTTCGTATGACAAAATCGCCGGCGTCATCGCTTTTGAAAAATCCATATTTTTGAGGCGCTCATAGTTGAGCTTCGTGATTTCATCGCTGGCGGCGTAGAGTTTTTTAAGCTCAGCGAGTGAAAGAGCTTGCATTTTGTTTTTTATAATCTCCGCTTCTTCAAGAAATTGCGGGCTTTGTTTCGGCGCCAAAAAGTCGGTATCGACATTCATTTTTTTGGCGGGGGATATAATAATTCGCATCGGTTTCCTCTTATAATCAATTTGTTTTGCCTTCATTTTACTATTTTTCGAAGCGACTGTCCATCGTGAAATTTCAAAAAATGTTCTCAAGCGATAGCAATAAAAATTTGAATTTGCTATAATACAAGAAGGCTTTATTTTGGATAATTTTATTGGGAGGAATTGAAAGGAGGAAAAATGAACAGAGTAAAGAATGAAATGCAAACAGTTGAGGTGACCGGATTCGGTTTACGAAGATAGCAGACTTTTGAAAGAAAGTCGGAAAGAGGAACTATGTTTCAGGAATTAAAGAAGTTACAATGGTATTTGAAAGAGAAATCGAAAAGCTATATTTTAGGGCTGACCTTTCTGATTACGGTCGGCGTGTTTGAGATCATGCCGCCGATTGTTGTGGGGAAAGCGGTGGACAGCATTGCAACAGGAAGCGTCACTGCGAAAAGTCTGTCGATGACCTTGCTTCAAATGGCATCGTTGATTGTTATTATCTATGTGATGAGTTGCGTGTGGGCTTATAATATTTTTCAAAACTCCATCTTCATCGATTTTCGTCTGAGAAGCAAGATGATGAAAAAACTGCTCTACATGCCGCAGACTTTTTTTGAGCGATTTACATCGGGCGACTTGATGGCGAGGGCGACAAGCGATGTGGAAAGCATCAGCGAAATGATGGGATTCGGGGTGCTTACTTTCAGCGACGGCATCATGTACTTGACGACGGTTCTGTTGGCAATGAGCATTATGGTTTCGTGGAAGCTGACCTTGGTGAGTATTCTGCCTTTTCCGATATTGACGCTCACGAGCAAATATATCGGTGACTTGGTTCATAAAATGTACACGGAGCAGCAAAAGGTATTCAGCGAGATGAACGATGAGGTGCTTGAGCATATCAACGGGATTCGAGTTGTTCGCTCCTATGTTTTGGAAGAGCAGGCAATTCAAAAATTTGAAAAGACGGCGGAAAATGTATTCAAAAAAACGCTGAAAACGGAAATTGTGGGGGGAGCTTTTTGGCCTTCTACGAAATTGTTTACGACTTTGAGTTTTGTCATCGCCATCGGCTATGGCAGCGGCTTGGTCTTGGCGAATGAAATTACATTGGGTCAGCTGATTTCGTTTAATCTCTATCTGGGACAGTTGGTGTGGCCGATGTTCTCCATCGGAGAATTTATCAATGTCGGGCAACGCGGCTCCACTTCGATTAAAAGGGTGTATGAGATTTTGGATGCGAAAGACCGCAATGAAGAAGCGGGCAGCAAGGATTGGAATCAGCCGATAGAAAAAATTACTTTCGACAATTACAGCTTTCAATATCCGACTTCTCAAAACTACAATCTCAAAGATGTCAATTTGAAGATTCGCCGTGGAGAAACTTTGGGTATCGTAGGCAAGACCGGAAGCGGAAAATCGACGCTTATCAAACAGCTGTTGAAAGAATATCCGGTCGGCGAAGGTAAAATTCTGATAGGCGACAGTCCGATTGAATTGCTGACCAAAGACAGCTTGATGAATTATGTGGGCTATGTGTCGCAGGACAATGTGCTTTTTTCAAAATCGGTGCGTGAAAATATTTTGATGGGAAAGGATGATGCGAGCGAAGAAGAGCTTTTGCAAACGATTCAGCTTTCGGATTTGACAAGAGATATCGATGCGTTCACCGAAGGCGTGGACACGCTGGTCGGCGAGCGTGGGGTTGCGGTTTCGGGCGGTCAGAAGCAGCGTATCTCGATTGCGCGCGCGATTATTCGTGACCCGGAGCTGCTTGTGATGGACGATTCGCTTTCCGCAGTCGATTCAAGAACGGAGGCTCGAATCATCAACAATATAAGAGAAAATCGCAAGGGCAAGACGACGGTTATCGTGACGCATCGTCTCTCCGCCGTTTCGCATGCGGATGAAATTATCGTGCTGGAGGACGGCGAAATCGTCGAGCGCGGAACGCATGAGGAATTGCTTGCGAAGGACGGTTGGTACAGCGAGCAGTATCATATTCAGCAAATGGAAGGAGACGGCGATGACGAATAATGAAAAGAATCAGCAGAAAATCACCGGAAAAGACATCATGCGCTTAATCGGCTATGCGCTTCAATTTCCCTCTCATTTGGCACTCGGATTATTGTTTTTGATAGTGGCTATCGGATTTGAGCTGCTTGCACCTTTTGCGGTTCGCAAAATTTTTGACACGGAGCTCAAGCAGGCGGTCATCAATCAAAGGGCGATTATGGGCTGGCTTGCACTTTATTTTGTCGCGAATTTTTGCGGGGTGCTTTTGCAATATGTCAGTGGAATTCAGTTGCAGATTATGGCGATGAAGGTTATTAAAAAAATGCGGATGCAGATCTTTGAAAATATCCAGCGAATCGGTATTTCGTTTTTCGACAATATGCCGGCGGGCAGCATCGTGTCCAAAATTACGAACGACACGGGAGCGGTTCAGGCGCTTTATGTCAAAGTGCTGGGAAAAATCGTAACCAGCTCGCTCTACATCGTCGGAATATATGTCGCTTTGTTTACGATTCAACCGATGCTCGGATGGATGCTCTTTATCATCGTTCCGTCGCTTTATTTTGTGTTCAGTCTTTATCTTCGAAAAGCGAATTGGCACAACGGCATTATTCGAAGGAAGTTGAGCCAACTAAACGGCGAGCTGACGGAAACGGTGCAGGGTATTCGAATCATTCAGGCGTTCAACGGGCAGAAGAAGGTGGAAGAGCAATATGACAAAACCGCTCTGGAGAGATATGAAGAACGAATGAAAATGCTGCGATTGAATGTTGCGACCTCCTACAATATGGTGGGCGCTTTTAAGAATATCGTATTTATGATTATGATTTACCACTTCGGAAATCAAGTGGTAAAGAACAATGCGGTCACGACGACGGGGATGCTTTATATCTATGTGGATTATGTGGCGCTTTTATTCACGCATATTCATGTGGTGATGGAGCAGATGAATGATTTATCGCGTTCCAGCGCGGCATCGACTCAGGTTTTTGAAATGATTGACAAGGAAGGCAAGGACATCAGCTCGGAGCGACTGCCTCAAATCGAGGGCAGGGTCGAATTCGGCGATGTGAGTTTTTATTACAAAGAGGACGAATATGTACTCAAGAATATCAATCTCAAAGCGGAGAAAGGGCAGACGATTGCGTTGGTAGGGCATACCGGCTCGGGCAAAAGCTCGATTATGAATCTGTTGCTCAAATTTTATTCACCGCAGCATGGAAAGATTACGGTGGACGGAATGGATTTGGCGGATTTGCCGGAGCAGGCGATTCGCGACCAGATGGGCATCGTTTTGCAAGAGCCGTATCTCTTTACTGGAACGGTGCTCAGCAATATCACTTTGGACAAGCCGAATATCAGCAGAGAAACGGCGGAGCGCGCTTTACAAATGGTCGGCGGCGATGTCGTCACGCGAAATCTCAAAGACGGAATCGATGAGAAAGTGGTGGAGCGTGGAGCGACGCTTTCTTCCGGTCAGCGTCAGTTGATTTCTTTTGCAAGAGCGCTTGCACAGAATCCGAGAATTTTGATTTTGGACGAGGCGACGAGCTCGGTGGATTCGGAGACGGAGCAGATTATTCAAAGCGCGATGAATGTTTTGATGCAGGGCAGAACGACCTTTGTGATTGCACATCGACTGTCAACGATTCGCAATGCGGACAGAATTTATTTATTGGAGAAGGGCAGAGTGATCGAGCAGGGCAATCATGAGGAATTGATTGCGAAAAAAGGGAAGTATTATGAGATGTATCAAACACAAAACAGCGCTCAAGTGACTGTCGGGTGATTGGAATGTAGAGTGCGCGATACAAAATCACTGTCAGAGAACTGCTTTTTGAAAAATTAAATTCGCGCACTCGAAACCTTCGAGCGTTCTCTAAGCGGCATCGTGCCGCATCGAACTGCAATCTGCGTCGTGCAGATTGCACGAAGGTTTAAGGAGTTTGCTCATTAAAATTTTTAGAAAAAAGCAATTCTAACTTCTTTGTGATTTTGTATCTCTGCATTCAAAAAAAATCATCCAGCTGTAACTCTCGCTAGAGTGAAAGTCAAAGCGGTAGGAATGCTTGCAGCATTCCGAAGCTTTATAGCTCAAGATTGCCGAATGATTGGAATGTAGAGTGCGCGATACAAAATCACTGTCAGAGAACTGCTTTTTGAAAAATTAAATTCGCGCACTCGAAACCTTCGAGCGTTCTCTAAGCGGCATCGTGCCGCATCGAACTGCAATCTGCGTCGTGCAGATTGCACGAAGGTTTAAGGAGTTTGCTCATTAAAATTTTTAGAAAAAAGCAATTCTAACTTCTTTGTGATTTTGTATCTCTACATTCAAAAAAATCATACATCCGTAACTTTCGCTAAAGAGAAGATCAAAGAGGTAGGAATGCTTACAGCATTCGGATTTATAGAATGGGGTGTTGTGGGATTGGAATGTAGTATATGGTAAAATTATTATGGAGAATTGTTTTTGAAAAGTGTTTTGGAAAAACTTTTATTTGAAGGTTGATATTTAGTATGGAAGGTGGTTTTATGGCGAAAAAGTTGGTGGAGTATTATGATTTGGATTATGCTAAGATGATGGCGGAGAAGTTTTTGTTGGTGGAGGCAAATTTTCCGGCGGATCGTTTTGTGGAAATGGCTGCTCAAAATTTGGGGGAGGAGTCTTTTTTACAGCGTCAGGATATGTATGTGGATTGGATGATTTCGGTATTGGGCGATGATTATGAGAAGAATATCGCTTTGTTTCGAATGATTTGGGGCGATGAGTTGAAGCAGGAGACGGGAATGTTTACGGAGGGTTGGTGGCTTTGGCCAATCAGCCGATATGTGACGCGATTTGCCTGCTCGAATCCGCAGCTCACTTATGATTTTTTGAAGGAATTTACGAAAAGGCATACGGGGGAGTTTGCGATTCGGCCGCTTTTGATGGAGCACAATGAGCGGACGATGCAGGTGATGCTTCTGTGGAGCGAGGATGACAATGTGCATGTTCGTCGGCTGGCGTCGGAGGGTTTGCGTATCGCATTGCCTTGGGCGAACAAAACGACGGCGGGCATTCAGGATTTTGTTTTATACAAAAAAATCTTATCCAATCTTCGCCATGATGCTTCGAAATTCGTACAAAAGAGTGTGGGAAACAATCTGAATGATTTGTATAAATATGATGCGGCTTTGGCGAATGAAATTGTCCAAGAGTGGGAGTCGGAGGAATTGAGCGACGCTTGCCGATGGATTATTAAGCATGGCAAAAGAAGCTTGGAGAAGAAAAAGTAATTTCAAATGCTTTTCAAGCAATTTTGGTTGGAAAAAGTGTTTCTTCTATTATATAGTATGTTGCAAATCGCAAATTTCGGTTTGTAATCCGAAATAATGTAAAATCTAAAAAACAAAATCGCGAATGAAAATCTGAATCCAATTTCAAAACAGCAATCGTCAATCACAATTCGAAAGTCAAATCAGCTTTATGATTCAAAACGGATTTTGTGTCAATTCGATTACTGTATGACATAGCGATTACGATTTGGTTAAGGAATGAATTTTTTTGCGAAATCGTATTGACGGTGAAAAAATTTCTTGGTATGATGTGTTTGCGTTAGAAAATCCTTGCAAATATTTTCTACGCGATGTAAAGACTTAGACAGCAACACTTTTGTCTCAGCAAGGGGGTAAAGTGAGAGTCTTGTTATAAAAGCACATACAGCAAATCTTACTTTATTGCAAAAGCAACGGAGCAATCCGTTTTGAAAGTAGTGCTTTGACCCGAACCTGTTGACATAAGATGTAGAACCCTACATCTTTTTTATTTTGATTTGGGAGGTAGACAATGTCTGTAGTAAAAAATATTAAAAACCAATTGAATGAAACTTTCACCGAAAATGGCGATTTGGCATTTCGCTCGACTTTCGATGCGAATTTGGACTTCTTCGGAATCGCCGGAGCGAGCAGATACAATCCGCTCCAACTCGTTCCATTGTTTATCAAAGCGTTGATTGAAGATAGGGAAACTGCATTGCGAAACTTGTTCTATCTTCGCGATGTGCGTGGCGGATTGGGAGAGCGAAATTCTTTTCGCATTACGCTGAGCACCTTGATTGAATACGATGCCGACCTCGCGCTCAAACTCTTGCCTTATATTGCGGAGTATGGACGCTGGGATGATTTGCTGGTATATATCGATTTTGAAAAGACCAAGCAAGCGGCGGCGGATTTCATCAAGCGTCAATTGAATGAGGATGTTCTGCTATGTGATGCGGACAAACCGTTCAGTCTCTGTGCTAAATGGATGCCGAGCATCAATGCATCGAGCGCTCGGACGAGAAAATATGCCAAAGAACTCATCCGGTTGATGCAAACCAATGCCAAAGATTATCGTCAGTTGCTCAGCCGATTGCGCAAGGGCAAAATAGTGGAGCGCAACTTGACGGAGCGGGATTACACTTATGATTACGCTGCATTGCCGGCAAAAGCGATGAACAAATATCAAAAGGCTTTTTGGCGCAATGATGAAATACGATATGAAGAATTTCTTGCGCAGTTGCAAAAAGGTGAGGTTAAAGCGAAGGTGGAAACGCTCTATCCTTATGAGATTCTTAAAATGCTTGATGTCAATGAAACTTTGGCACAGGCTCAATGGAAAGCAATCGAGCGTCACAATGATTGCGGCAATACGATTGTGGTTCGAGACGGCTCGGGCTCAATGACATTGAATCCGAATGTTTATGAAACGGCGACTTCGCTGGCGATTTTGTTCTCGGAGCAATTGAGCGGCGAATTCAAAAACAAATTCATCACTTTCTCTTGGGAGCCGAAGCTGGTGGAATTGCCGGACAATGACAATCTGAAAGAAAAAGCATGGATTTGCTCTCAGCACGCTGACTGCAGCAATACCAATATACAAAAAGTATATGAATTGTTGTTGGAGACGAGTAAAAAAATCATCGATCCGAAAGATTATATCACAAGAGTGGTTATCATTTCGGATATGGAATTTGACCGTGGAACTTGTAATGTGCCGACCTATCATCAAATCAAAGCCGAATTCCAAAATGCCGGGATTCCGTTGCCGGAGTTCGTGTATTGGAATGTGGATGCGCGCCGTGTTCATTTCGCGGGTGACAAGGAGAATCCGAATCTGCGATTTGTCAGCGGGCTTTCGGGCAATGTGATTGAGAGCATCATTCACAACAAAGCCATCGACCCGGTTGATTTCATGCATAAAACATTGGAAAAATATAAATTTATAAAAGAGATTGCAAAATAGAAAGGATAAGAGCTGCGGCTCTTTTTTTATGCGCAAAAAAATTTATGTTGACAAATGACGAGCGATGCAATATTATTATATTCAAATATTATAATATAGAAATGTAAATTGGAATGACAAAGCATTTTTTGCAAAAGACATCGGTAAATTACGGAATCCGAAGTCTGAAAGCAATCGGCAAAAATTTTTATTGCTTTCGGTTTTGAATTCGGATTTCAAATCAATTCAACACGGTTTCAATTTAAGAAAGAAATGGAGTCATTATGGACGAAAAAAATATGCAGGATTTCGAGAATGCAGCGAGAAGTCCGGAGGATATGCGAATCATTCAACTGGCGAATGTTCTCAAAGCCATTTCGCATCCGGCGAGATTGTGCATTGTAAAAAAATTATACTTCAACGGCTCATGCAATGTCGGCTACTTTACGAATTGCATGGGGATTTCTCAATCGAGTGTATCGCAGCATCTGTCAAAAATGCGCGATCTCGGAATTGTCGAAGTGAAAAAGCAGGGTTTGGAAAGCTACTATTCGGTGGTGGATGAAGATATCAAAGCGATAATCAAGTCATTGTTTCAGGAGGAGAAAAATGAGTAAAAAAATTGTGATTGTCGGCGGGGTTGCCGGCGGAGCGACCGCGATTGCGCGAATGAGACGATTGGATGAGCAGGCGGAAATTATTTTGTTGGAGCGTGGAGAATATGTTTCTTTCGCCAACTGCGGACTTCCATACTATATCGGCGGGGTGATTGAGCAAAGAGAAGCGCTTTTCGTTTCGACACCTGAGGCGATTATGGCAAAATACCATGTGGATGTGCGAGTTCAAAGCGAAGCAATCGCGATTGACCGGATCAACAAAAAAGTGCAAGTCAAGAATTTGAAAAATGATGAATTGTATCAGCTTCCTTATGACAAGCTGCTTTTATCCACCGGCTCGACACCGATTAAGCCGAATGTCGAGGGTTTTGACGGGGAAAATGTGTTCACGCTTTGGAATATTCCCGACACGGACAGAGTGTATGAGTATATTGAGCAAAACAATCCGAAGACGGCGACCGTAATCGGCGGCGGGTTTATCGGATTGGAGATGGCGGAGAACCTTGCGCATCGTGGAATTGCCGTAACGGTTGTGGAAAAAGCGAATCAGGTCATGGCACCGATAGATTATGACATGGCTCAAATTGTGCATGGGCATCTTCGCGAAAAGGGAATTGATCTCATAGTTGAAAACGGCGTGCAGAGAATTAGACATCTTAAATCCGGCTCGATCGTCGTTTTGGAAGACGGGCGAAATGTTCCGGCGGATTTGGTCATTTTGTCAATCGGTATTCGTCCAAACAACGAGTTGGCGAAAAGCGCGAGACTTCAACTCAACGAGCGCGGCGGCGTAGTGGTGAATGAATATATGCAAACGGATGATGAAAGCATCTATGCGGTCGGCGATATTACGGAAATTGAAGATTTTATTTTGAAGAATAAAACCATGGTGCCTTTGGCGGGACCGGCGAACAAGCAGGGTCGAATTGCCGCGGACAATATGATTCTGGGAAATCGCCAAAAATATTCGGGCGCGCAGGGAACGAGCGTTGCCAAAATTTTTGATTTGACGGTGGCAAGCACGGGAGCCAATGAAAAAACTTTGCAGAGAATGGGCAAAAAATACGGTGAGGATTACAAAATCACCACCATTCATTCCAATTCGCATGCGGGATATTATCCGAATGCCGGCACGATGGTTATCAAAGTCATCTTCGGACAGGACGGCAAATTATTTGGAGCACAAATCGTCGGCTATGACGGCGTGGATAAAAGAATCGATGTGCTCGCGACTTCCATTCGATTGGGTGCGGATGTGTATGATTTGACGGAGCTTGAGCTGGCGTATGCACCACCTTATTCTTCCGCAAAAGACCCGGTGAACATGGCAGGTTATACGGCGGTCAACCAACTGGAAAAATTGGTGGAGGTTGTGCGGGTCGAGGAATTGGCTGATTTGGACAAGGATACGATTCTTGTCGATGTACGCGAGCCGATGGAGCGCGAGATGGGCTATATTCCAAACTCGATTTCGGTTCCGCTCGGTCAAATTCGCAACCGAATCGGTGAGTTCGACAAGAGCAAAAAATATATCGTCAGCTGTGCTGTCGGATTGCGCGGATATATTGCGAGTCGAATTCTGAAGCAATACGGCTTCCAAGTGAAGAATCTGATGGGCGGTTATCGAAGCTACAGTTATTTTTATGGAAGCGGAGGTCAATCTCCGGTTGAAAAATTTGAGGACAGCGGGGTTGCCGGTACAAAAAAGTCGAATGAGCCGAGCGATGTTTCGAATCATCAGGCGGCGAAGAGTTCGTCGGAAGGAAATGAAGCACTCGTGCTCAATGTCTGCGGGCTTTGTTGTCCGGGACCGATTGTTGAAGTTTCCAGAGCTTTGGAGAAAATGGAAGATGGCGAAATTTTGCAAGTCATATCCACCGACCCGGGATTCTATTCGGACATCAACAGTTGGGCAAACAGTACGGGGAATGAACTCATCGAAAGAAGTTCCAAGGAAGGAAAATTCTATGCGATGATTAAAAAAAAACGGCTCAATAAGGAGATAAGTGCCGTTTCTTCAAATAATCTTCCATGCAAAGAGAAGACGATGATTGTGTTCAGCGGAGACTTGGACAAGGCGATTGCCTCCTTTATCATTGCCAACGGAGCGGCGGCTATGGGAAATAAAGTGAATATGTTTTTTACCTTCTGGGGTTTGAACATTCTTCGCAAAAATGGATTTGTGCCGACTGAAAAGGACTTTATCTCAAAAATGTTCGGTTGGATGATGCCGCGAGGGAGCAAGCGATTGGGATTGTCCAAGATGAATATGTTCGGTGCCGGCTCGGTGATGATTCGCTCAGTGATGAAAAAACAAAATGTATATTCGCTGGAGGAGTTGATTCAGCAGGCGATTGATTCGGGAGTGAAACTTACCGCCTGTCAGATGTCGATGGATGTGATGGGAATAAAAAAAGAAGAATTGATAGACGGAATTGAAATCGGCGGCGTGGCAACGATGCTGGAGGACAATGACAATTCCAATATGAATTTATTTATATAACGATGTTAGGGATTTAGGCCGGAAGTGATTCCGGCTTTTTTGTGCAAATGTTTGCCAACAGTAATTGATTATGATAAAATGTAGTCGGGATTGGTAATAATTTTAGTTTTTGAAACGGATGGAGGTTTTTATGAGCGGAAAACAAATGTTATTTATTGCGGGTATCATTATGTGCATCGTTGGCGGGATTGGGATACTAAGTCTGCTTGTACTCGTTGTGGGTATCGGATTCCTTAATGGAGGAATGGGTTTCTTGGCATTGTTGATTGCATTTATCCCGTTGGCGCTTCAAGCATTGTATATTTATCTCGGCTATCTCGGGATTCAGACTTCAAAAACGGGATACGGAATCGAGCGCTGCATATTGATTGGAAAAGTTCTAATCGGCTTGCAGATTTTTTCAACGGTTACGGCAATGTTTTCCGAAAGGGAACTCAATCCGTTTATAACCATTCTCTCCTTTGCGACCATTATCTTATATCTTTTCGGAGCAGGGAAGATGCAGGAGGAAGAATCGAGTTACTAATTCGAGAGACGACTTTAGAATGAAAGAGGAAATATGAAAAATTTACGAAAGAAGATAGCGGCTTACAGCTTGCTGATTGCGGGGTTAAGTACGGTCTTGGTATTTTGCAATGCCACCATGCCGATGGTTATCAAAAAGATTACCGACGCGTTGATGGCAAAGGACTATGCCGAAATCAATCAATATTTTATGCAGTTCATCCTGTTGATAATATTGGTACTGGTTGCGGAATTCTTCAACAAGATATCTTATAAAAAATATCAAAAATCATTGTACTTATCTTTGCGCAAATTGTTGGTGCGCGGCATTTTGTTAAAAGGGAAAAAGGTGGAAAATCCTCAGGAATTGTATTCCGTCTATAATAATGAAATCGGAATGGTTGTTGAGGATTATTACAAATTGATTCCCCACATATTTTTTCAAGTGCTGTCGATACTTTGGTATATGGCGCTGTTGTTCAAATTGCATGTCGGAGTTGCAATAACCATTTTGGTAAGCAATATCATCAGCCTTTTGTTGCCTTATTTATTTGAAGGGAAATTACAAAAATATCGAAATGAAAGCGCGACGGGATTGCGCCGACTCAATCTGGCTTTTCACGATGTGGTGGAAGGACTTTCCGCCATCAAAAGCTACTTGCTTGAAAAAAGAATCGAAGACGGCATTTCAGAGCAATCGGTTCGACAGCAGGAATCGGACTATGCTTACGGATTTCAGACCGCTGTTTTGAATTGCTCGGTCGGGCTGTGTCAATTCGCGACACAATTTCTCATCGTGTTTTTGATTTCCAAGAGCATTATGGCGGGCAAGACGACCGTCGGAACATTTTTGGCGGTATTTCAATTGTCGGAGCTGCTGACTTATCCGATTATTTCAGTCTCGGAAGAGATTATCAGCGTGTTTTCGACTCGTGCGATTAAAAAGAATCTGTTCGAGTGGATGGATGATAAAGATTTTGCCGAAGTGGCGATTCAAAAGGTCGAGCATATTGAATTTGACAAGGTTTCATTTGCTTACAACGAAAACAAAGTGATTATGAAAGATTTTTCCTTTGACTTCGAGTTTCCGAAAAAATACTTGATTATCGGAGCCAACGGCGCGGGAAAATCCACCTTGCTCAAATTGTTGTTTGGCGAAATGGAAAATTACGAGGGAGCTATTCGGATCAACGGAAAGGATATTCGTCAATCTCCGGATTTGGCGAAGAGCATTTGGTTCACTTGGCAAAATTCCTATCTGTTTCAAGCCGATATCACGCAGAACATCACCTTGTTTCAACCGACGGATGTCGCTCGAATCGAAGAATTGCTTGCCAAGGTCAATTTGGAAAAGGAGCTTATTGAAAATCGCAACGAAAATCTCAATGAGATGAGTCTGACGATTTCCGGAGGTGAAAAACAAAAAATCATCGTCGCCAGAGCATTGCTGCAAGCGCGAAGCTTCATCGTTTTTGACGAAGCGATGAGCAATGTGGACAGATATTCCTGCGATTTGATTGAAAATCTGATGCTTGAAGAAAAGAATTTCGGCTTCATTCATATTGCGCATCATATCAGTGAAGAAAATAAGGCTCGTTATGATGCGGTAATTGAATTTACGGGCGATGACATTAAAATAGCAAACCGATAGAAGATGGCTCTGCCATCTTTTTGTCTATGAAATTCCGACGATAAATGGTATAATTGAAAAAGATTTTTGATGAAGCTCATCGCTCAAAAGGTGAGCCGGAAGAATCCGAGACTTCGGATTTTGTTGTAAAATCCTATTATAAAAGGAGATAAGATGTATTTAGCGGATAAATTGGAGCGTGAGCCCTCTTTTGCACAGGAAAATAAAAAGTTGTTGGAAGAAACCGTTGCGGGCATCGAAGCGGCATGCGAAGAATATCGAAAAAAGGCTCAAGACAGGCAAAATATTTTGGTGAAGCCGCCCGGCTCGCTTGGGAAATTGGAAGAAATCAGTATCAAATTGGCAAGCATCTATCGTCAGGAATTCTATGAAACCAATCCGAAAATCGTATTGGCTTTCGGTGCGGATCACGGAATTTATGAAGAAGGTATCAGCACGCAGCCGCAGGAAGTTACCGCGCTCGCATTTGCCAATTATGCGAAAGGCATTTGTTCCATCGGCGTGTTGTCCAAATTTATGGGGAGCCAAGTGATTCCGATCGATGTCGGTATCAATTCGGATGCGACGATCGACGGGGTGCTGAATCAGAAAATCCGAAAAGGCACTTCGAATTTTGCAAAAGGGCAAGCGATGACGAGAGATGAGGCGATTTTGTCGATAGCGCTCGGTATTCGAATTGCCGAGGAGCATATCGAAAAAGGAATTCGAGTAATCGGTCTCGGGGAGATGGGAATTTGCAACACTTCACCGAGCTCCGCCATCGTATCGATTCTGAGCGGTCATCCCGTTGAAGAGGTGACGGGACTTGGCGCCGGAACGACGCCGAGCGGACTGGAGCACAAGGTCAACACGATTCGAAAAGGAATCGATTTGAACAAACCGAATGCCGATGACGGCATCGATGTATTGTCGAAGGTCGGCGGATTTGAAATCGGTGCGTTGGTCGGCGTGATGCTCGCCTGTGCGCACAAAAAAATTCCGGTCGTGCTCGACGGATTTATATCCTACGCGGCGGCTCTGATTGCGCAAAGTCTTTGTGCAACCGTTACGGACTATATGCTCGCGTCGCACAAATCGGCGGAACCGGCATCGGCGATTGCGCTTGAAAAATTGGGACTTTCGGCATCGCTGGATATGAATATGCGATTGGGCGAAGGCTCGGGCGCCGCGATTTTCTTCGGCATCATCGATGCGGCGAATGAGGTCTATACCAAGGTGGCGACCTTTGACAATTCGGGCGTACCGATTGAAGGCTGCGAAGTGAAGAATTGATTGTACTCAAATTTTGGTCATAAAAAGATTTGAAATCGGATAGGAGAAATTATGGATTTTATGCAAAGATATGAGCAATGGCTCAACTCATCCGTAGTCGATGAGAAAACAAAAGACGAATTGAGAGCGATTGAAAAGGATGAGAATGAAATCAGAGAGCGCTTTTATACGGATTTGGAATTCGGAACGGCGGGATTGCGCGGAAAGATGGGCGCCGGCGCGAACCGAATGAACGAATATATCATCGCCCGAGCGACCGATGCTTTTGCCAAAGTGATTTTGGAGGAGGGAGAGGCATTTGCAAAACGCGGTGTCGTGATTGCGCATGACCCTCGAATCGGCAGCAAGGATTTTGCGTTGACGGCGGCTTTGGTATTTGCATCCAACGGAATCAAGGCTTATCTGTTTGAAGATTTGCGTCCGACGCCGGAGCTGAGTTTTTCGGTGCGTCATCTGAACTGTGCGGCGGGAATCAATATTACCGCGAGCCACAATCCGAAAGATTACAACGGCTACAAGGTGTATTGGGAAGAAGGCTCTCAAATCAAGGACGATATTGCTAATCGAATTTTGTCTCAGATTTCCAAATTGGAGCGATTCGAAAAGGTGGAATATCTCTGTCGTCGCGACATCTATACGAAGGATTGGGCGCTGAAAAACAATTTGCTTGAATACATCGGCAAAGAGGTGGACGATGCGTATATCGCGGCGGTGAAATCCCTTTCGCTCAATGATGAAGAGGTCGATAAGTCCGTAAAAATCGTCTATACACCGCTGAACGGAGCGGGCAATATTCCGGTTCGACGCGTATTGAGCGAGCGCGGATTTGAAAATGTGTATGTGGTCAAGGAGCAGGAGATGCCGGACGGAACTTTCCCGACCATCGAATATCCGAATCCCGAGGACCTTCGAGCATTTGAATATTCGTTGCGTTTAGCGAAAGAAGTCGGCGGTGAATTGCTCATCGCGACCGACCCGGATTGTGACCGAATCGCAATCATCGCGAAGCACAAAGAGGATTATGTTCCGCTCAACGGTAATCAGGTCGGCTATATCTTGGTGCATTATATTTTGTCACAGATGGCGGCGAAAAATCAAATTTGGGAGGACGCATTGATTGTCAAATCGATTGTGACTTCGGATTTGGGCGCGAAAATCGCACAAAAATATCAGGTGCCGACCAAGAATGTGTTGACGGGCTTCAAAAATATTTCGGGCGTTCAAAATGAATTGGACAAAATCGGCAAAGGCAAAATGATTATGGGCTGGGAAGAGTCTATCGGCTATGCGGTGGGCACTTTTGTACGCGACAAGGACGGCGTGTCGGCGAGTATGCTGCTTGCGGAAATTGCCGGCTATTACAAAAAACGCAATATGACTTTAATCGATGTGCTCGAAGAATTGTTCAAAGAATTCGGATACCATTTGGACGATACGGTTTCCATCGTGCTTGAGGGAATCGAAGGGCAGGAGCGAATCGCGCGCATGATGACGGAATACCGAAAAGTTTATCTGAAACAAATCGGCGATATGAAGCTCCAAAAGTATTTGGATTATAAAATCAGTGAAGAAATCGATGTGGAAAGCGGAGAAAAATCCGTTATCGATGTCGAAAAGCAAAATGCCCTTAAATTTATAATGGATGATACGAGCTGGTATGCACTTCGCCCGTCCGGAACGGAGCCGAAGATAAAAATTTATATGAATACGGTCGGCAAAACGAGAGAGGATGCCGAGCGAAAATTGGAGCAGATGAAAACCCAAGTCGTTTCCATGATTAAAGAAATCAAATAAAGAAAGGCCGTGCGGGGCGAAATTCGTTCTGCACAGCTTTTTTATTTTCAGTCGAATCAAAGATTGTCATGCGGATTATAAAATAAGCTTTATCATCTATTCTTTTTTGAAAAAGCGCCGATAATTGTACAGGTTGTAAATCCCTTCTTCATTTTGTGATTTAAAGTTGATGATAAAAAAGCGAATGGGGGTATAAATGCTATACATTCGATGAAATTGATTTTGACAACAGGAGAAAAAGATGAGAACTATAATTCGATGGACGGTTCTGTTGCTTGCGGTGCTTTTGATATCCGCAGGAGGAACCTATTGGTATCTCGGCGGACAATTTTTTCAGGAAGTGAAGTCGCCGGTCGCACAGAATATCGAGGAGCCGCCGAGTCTGCCGGAGCCGAAAGAGCCGGTGGATGAGGAGAGCGAAGCGAAGATTTTGGCAAAGTTTGAAGAGATGTATGAGAAGAATAACGACTTGGTCGGTTGGATCAATGTACCCAACACGATGATCGATTATCCGATTTTGCAAGCGCAGGATAATGATTATTATCTGCATCGTAATTTTGAGAAGAAAGAAGTGTTTGAGGGAATCCCTTTTATGGATTTTCGAAATGTCCTCAATCCCGAGCTTCATGACAATACTTTGATTTACGGTCACAATATGGGCGTCAAAGGAACGATTTTTACGGAGCTGATGCGCTATCAGAACATCGACTTCTACAAAAAGTCTCCGGTCATCAATGTGGACACGCTCTACAATGAAGGCAAGTGGAAGGTCATTGCGGCATACGAAGCGAATACGGAGCCTCAATTCGGCGAAGTCTTTGAGTATTACAACTTTGTCGTCGCGGAAACGCAGGAGGATCTCGACTGGTACTTGGATGAAATTAAAAAGAGAAGTTTTTACACGACGGATGTGGATGTCGAGCTGGGCGACAAGCTCGTAACGCTGCAAACCTGTGTGAATGACAAATACGAAACCAAACTCGTCGTTGTGGCGAGACGGGTTCGCGAAGGAGAAAGTACGGCGGTGGATGTTGAAAAAGCGGTCAAAAATCCGAATCGCGTGTTGCCGAGAACGAAATAAACGGTGCCCCGAAGATTCTATATGAGTCTCGGGGCGTTTTTTTGTGCAAAAAATAAGAATTTGTCGACGGACATTATCTATTGAATGTTTTCGGGCAGCCGATATACTAATAGCGACTTTTGAATTTAGCAACATGAAAGGAGTCTTGTATGAAAAATTACAAATTAAAAGGAGTGGCTATTATAGCATGTCTTGTGCTTGCAGGAAGCGTGGCACAATTTGCGGAAAGAATTGAGCATCAATCCGACAACGGTTTGCTCAATGTCGAGCTGGCGAAGGAAGAGATGATTTTTGAGAACGAAATCGCCCTGTCGTCCGGCGGAAAAACAACCAATCTGAAATCGGGGGGAGGCGTTGCCGGAGCGGTGAATGTATCCGCGCCGGGAGTGAAAACTTATGAAAAAGACGGAAGTGTGATTGACGCATCCGACATCGCCAAAGGCTATGTCATCATTCGAAACTCAACCAGTTCCAAACGATTAAAAGTTCAGATTATCAAAGGAAGTTCCACCTACAATTATGATTTGAAAAACGGTGGAGTCAATGAAATCTATCCGTTGCAACTTGGCGATGGAAGCTATAAGGTGCGTGTGATGGAGAACACTTCGGGCAATAAATATATTCCATTGCTGGAGCAAACCATCGATGTGAAGCTCAGCAACAGTTTGAGCCCGTTTTTGCAGCCAAATCAATATGTAATGTACGGCGCAAATTGGCGAATCGTCGCTAAGGCGAATGAATTGACCAAGGGGAAAAATACCGAAGCGGAAAAAATCGCGGCAATTTACGATTATATCATTAAAAATATCAAGTACGATAAGCAAAAGGCGAACACGGTGCAGCCGGGCTATCTGCCGAATATCGACGAGACCTTGACGAGCGGAAAAGGAATCTGCTTCGACTATGCGGCGTTGATGTCGGGCATGCTTCGCTCACAAGGAATACCGACACGATTGATTGTCGGAACCGTCTCTCCGAACGATATCAACCATGCGTGGAATGAAGTGTATCTGAAGGACAAGGGATGGGTCAGCGTCAAAATTCAATTTGAAGGCTCGACATGGAATCGTATGGATTCAACTTTTGCAAGCTCCGGAAATTCCGGTATCGAAAGCTTTATCGGAAACGGTTCCAACTATACGGGACTTCGTTTGTACTAAGAGGTGCGTATGAAAATGAGAGTAGTTTTGACGCAGGATGAATTGATTTTATTCTGTAAAGAAATGTATTTGATTTTGAGTTCTTCCATCAGTATTGTGGAAGGAATCGAATCCGTCATTGAAGGTATGCCGAATAAGGAAGCGCAAAAAGCATTGCGCGTTTCACTCGTGGAATTGGAATGCAACAAGCCGCTGTCCTATGCGCTGGATATGAGCAATCTGTTCACCCCGTATATGATTTCGATGATTGAAATCGGAGAAAAGACGGGTAAGGTTGACCAGGTGATGTATTCGCTTGGAAAATATTATGAAAAAGACCGAATGCTCAAGAAGCAAATCAAATCCGGAACGGTTTATCCGCTCGTGATTGCGGGAATGGTAACCGTCATCATCGGCGTGATGGTGACCAAGGTGCTTCCGATTTTTGCCAATGTATTTGAAAACTTGGGCGGAAATATCCCGAGCTCGGTGGACTTTGTCACCGGCGTCGGACGATTTATCGTCGGTTTGGTACTGCTTGCCTTTGTCATGGTTTTGGTGACGGTGGCGAGTATCTCCCTATTATATAGAAGCGAAGAAGGCCGTGAAAAAGCACGCAAATTCTTTTTGTCGATGCCGAAGCTGAGCAATATTTATCAGAGCTATCAAACGGCACAGTTTGCCAACTCGCTGTCTTTGTTGGTGTCTTCGGGCTACGATTTACACAGCGGCTTGGAACTTACCGAAAAGATTATTGAGGACAAGTCATTTAAAGAGCGCATCAAAATCGCTTTGAGCCAATTGGATGCGGGCGAGCCGCTTTACAGAGCTTTCGAGCAGATGAAAATCTTTAAGGGGATTCATTCGCAGGTACTCAAGCTTTCGGTTCAGACCGGACATTTGGATTCCGTATTGGCGGAGCTGTCCGACAAATATACGAGCGAAGTCGATGAGTCCATCAGCACATTAATCGGGGTGATTGAGCCGACGCTTGTCGGAGCGACTTCCTTTATCATCGGCGGGATTTTGTTGACGGTGATGTTGCCGCTAATCAGCATTATGTCTTCCATCGGGTAGGTGCGTTATGAGCAAAAGAAAATGGATTTTGCCGATTACGACCTTTTGTGTACTTGTGATGATTATTGCGCATTTGACGGGTATGATTTCTCATAAATCCACGATTGAAAATGCAATCGTTGTCGAGAAAAATATTCGCAAGGCGGCGATTGCCTGCTATGCCATCGAGGGTTCTTACCCGCAGGAGATTGATTATCTCGAAAAAAATTACGGTTTGCTTTTGGACCACAGTCAGTATGTTATCAGCTATGAGAGCGTCGGTTCAAATATTATGCCGGCGATTGCGGTGGTACCGGTCGGCACTTATCATTTTGACAATGAATGGAGTGTGAAATAATGGGCAGGAAATTTCGTTTTACGCTGTCGCTCTTTCGATTTCTGGTGCTGTTCACCTTCGTGCTGATTTCGACGATGCTCATCATCATCAGCAGTCAGCTTTACAGCAATATCACCAAGACGATGGACAATAATTTCGTACTCCGAACGGCGAGCGGATATATTGCCAACAAAGAGCGGGAATACGGCACCACTTTACAGGTGGAGGAAGATATGCTCATCTTTTATCCGATTCTGGATGAGGAGCAATATATTTGTCGCGTGTATGCGGTGGATGGAAGATTGATGGAGAGTCTGGTGCCGGTCGGCTATGATTTTACAATCGGCGACGGCGAATTGATTGCACCGATTGACGAGTTTGAAATCATTCGTAAAAACGGGAGCGTCCAATTGAAGATGGGATTTGCCGGCAATTTTGTAACAAAAATATTGAGGGAGAGTGCTTATGCAAAAGACAAAATCGTATAGTTTTTTTATCTCGGCGCTCATTTCCCTATTCAGCTTTATTTTTGCGGTGGCGATTGCTCTGCTGCTTTTTGCAAATGCCGGAGAATACAGTCATGCGAGCGAGAGCAAGACCTTAGCATTGGCGCTGTCACAAGAGTTGCTTGAGCAGCAAAAAGAAAAAATCGAGCGGATGAACGGCTGGGATCTGCAATTGCTTGCAAAAGAAGGAAAGATAATCGAAGAGAGTCATACAAAACAATGGGACGGTGAGGAGCGCACTTTTTCTTCTCATGTCACATTGTCGGGGGAACAAAAAGAACAGGGGATTTTAATTCATATAGCGGTTCAGGTGGATGGCGAACAATTAAATGGGGAGAATGAAAATCTTGTTCATCTGAATACGAAAATGTATCGAAAAATGTAGGTAGAAGTATGGAAAAGGTAAGCGGGTTTATCCTGCCGATTGGAATTGCATTGGTCGTGCTCGTCTATACATCGCTCGGCGTATTGTCTTATTCGACCGCAAAAGCCGATAACGGATTTGCGAATCGCAATATCGAATACAATACAAAATTTTATGAAGCGGAAGGCGAGTTTGCCGATGCAATTTCCGAAATTGACAATATATCGCATAAAGGTGATAAAGAATACAAATCCAAAATCAGCGGCTACGCAAACAAGATGGAAAATTTGGAAGTGTTGAGTGAGGGTGAAGACTATGTCGAACTCTTGTTTGTGGAGCCCATCAGCGAAAATGTGTTGTTCAAAGGGCATTTTTTCGCCTACGAAAACAAAGAGCCGGAAGTAATAGCGAAAGGACTCGCTAATGTCGAAGAATGGGAGCAGAAATATCTGGCACTCTGGAAAGGAACGGAAGATGAAAATTAGAGAAATCCTAGCGGACGCCATACAGAAAAAGGCATCGGATATTCTAATTGTCGCAGGATGCAATCTTGCATTCAAAATTAACAATCAGGTGGTGGAGCAGGAAGGGATTCGGCTGATGCCTGACAATACGAAAGCATATATCAATGATTTATATGAAATTGCCAATCGCTCATTCGAGAAGCTTGAAAGCAAAGGAGATGACGACTTTTCCTTCTCCATCAGCGATATCGGGCGATTTCGATGTTCGGCATACAAACAAAGGGGCTCGCTGGCGGCGGTTCTTCGGGTGGTAAGTTTTCAGCTGCCGTCACCGGAAGAACGACAGATTCCGAAAGCGGTCACCGATTTATACAATGTCAAAAAAGGTTTGGTGCTCGTTACGGGCTCGGCAGGCGCGGGAAAATCGACAACGCTTGCCTGCATCGTGGACAAGATTAACAAAAATCGATTCGGTCATATTATTACGATAGAGGATCCGATTGAATTTGTGCATCGCCACGACAAGAGCATCGTCAGCCAAAGAGAATTGGAGCATGATACGCTCAGCTATCAAAACGCGCTTCGAGCAGCGCTCAGACAGGCTCCAAATGTAATTTTGATTGGGGAAATGCGTGATTTTGAAACGATTCAAACCGCGATAACCGCATCGGAAACGGGACAGCTCGTTTTGTCAACTCTCCACACGATTGGAGCGGCAAAGAGTATCGACCGTATTATCGATGTGTTTCCGGCGGAGCAGCAACAACAGGTGCGCGTGCAGTTGGCGATGGAGTTGCAGGCGGTCGTTTCTCAACAATTGATACCGGCAATCGACGGGGGACTGGTGCCGGCGTTTGAAATCATGTTTGTGAACAATGCGATTCGCAATATGATTAAGGACAGCAAAATCAACCAAATCGATAATGTCATCCAATCTTCCGGGAACGAAGGGATGGTCACGATGGACAATTCGATTATCGATTTGTACCAAAAGGGGAGAATCTCAAAAGAAAATGCGCTCCGATATTGTATCAATTCGGAGTTTGTAAAACGGAAAATAGATGTTTAGAGATAGCTTTTGCCACTAGTTAGGTTACAGGTTACAAAAATGATTTACAATGAAACAAAAATAATTTGCAAAACAGATACAGAGGAAGATGTTGTATTTGAGAAAGTAGGATTCGAAAAGAAAAAAGTTTTAAAAAGGATAATGGCTTGGATTTTCGTAATCTTGCTTTTGATTCCAAATCCGGCATATGCAACAGTGGATTTGAGACGCATACGCTTGACGGTAGACAATTTGGGATTTTTTTTACCGCTTAAAGATAGTTCGTCGAGTGTGCCGACACTCCCACAAGGGATATCATGGGACCAAAACCGAGAACTGCTGATACTGGACAATTATCAAGGGGGATCCCTCCTTATTGAAGCGTTGGCGCAACGAACCTTGAATGAACTGAATATTGAATTACGGGGAGAGAACAACATATGGAAGAGCTCAGATTCAGTTGGTCTTGGCAGGAACAGCATTAACATGTTGAAACTTAAAGGAAACGGTACGCTAAATGTGCGTTATTACAACGACAATCCTAATGCCCCGGGAGGAACCGGCATTGAAGCGGAGCTTCTCTTATTGGAGAATGTGAAAGTAAATGTTGACATGAGAGTTCCCTCAGGCTATCTGATCGGTTTAAGAAAACAGGTGGAGATGAGGGGGAATTCCAAGCTGAGCGTTAATCTCCAAGGCAAAGAAGTGACTGGAATTTATTCCGGGGTGCAAGTTCTGGAGAATTCGGAGCTCGATATCTATGTCAAAGGGGAAGATGCACAGGGAATTAAATTTTTTAACTCGACAAATAAGATAATAATGGATACATCTCGTCAAGTTCGAGTAGAGGCTGAATCAACGCTAAAGGATGCTGTGGCAATTGACAACAGCAAATTAGGTCCTTTTCTGTTCTTTGATAGTTCGGCTATCAATTCGGGGTATATTCAGCTAAAAGCGACCGCTCCGTTGGAGAAAAATGCTAAGGTTGTTTATTTTCGACCTCAGTTGGGAAAATTTGCTTATTCGCTTACAGAAAGCGGAGTGGAGAAATATGCTAACGGCAAACTGACACCTCCTTTTCAAGTTGTTCGTTTAGATGGCAAACAAGATTCGGTGGAGCACAATCAAAGTTTGGTGTTGGGGATTGTACCGCAAAACAGTCCTTTTGAATTGCTGGACAAAACTTTTTACAATGAACAGGTGGATTGGTCTCTTTCAGGAAATTCCTCCATCGAAACAAGAATTGAAAACGGCAGACTTTTTATTGGGCAAGATGAACGAAAAGGCAGTTTCACTGTTACGGCAAGACACAAAGAAAGCGCTGCACAAGAAAATATTCAAATTGATGTTATGCCGAAGCTTGAATTGAAATTCAGCGCCGGAGAGGGCGGAAAATTTCAGGGAGAAGATGTAAAGGAAAAAATGTTTCGTGTGCCGGCGGATACTGTAGGGGTAATGCAAAATATTGTTATTCCAACTCCTGAAGCAAATGAGGGCTATGAATTTCTGGGTTGGAATCCCATTATAGAGGCACAGACTATGTCTTTTAGGCGCGATGAACGACCTGATTTCCGTGCGGAATTTCGCCACACGAATTTTTATATTGAAAATCAAATGCCGGCGGAACTCGACATTCGAAACTTACCTCGGAACAATATTGCACATTTCGAGGATAATGTAAATTTTGAGATTGTCCCGAAAGACGAGAGGGTGCACTTTGTTTCCAATTTGGAAATTAGAAAAAAGAGTAACCAAGAACTTATAAAAAGAATCTCGAATAAAGATTCGGGAGTTTTGTCGGGTTCTTTTAAAATGCCTGCGGATGATGTGATTATTACTGTAACGAGCGATAAGATTTTGTACAAAATTGAAGCAGAAAAAGTGTCGGGGGCAGACATTCGAGTAAAAGATTCATCCAAAAGTGGAGATATCGTATCTGTCGATATTTCGCTAGATGAAAAAATTCATTTGCTCAAAGAAATTACAGCGAAGAGAAAGTCGGATGATCGCAAACTCAATCTGACGCCGGTTGACACTCAAAACGGAAGATCGGCGAGCTTCATCATGCCTGCGGATGATGTGACGATCGGTGTAAGTTTGGATAAAAAAGCATATACTATTACAAAGCAAGAGGTGAATGGAGTAACAATTCAGGCGCCGGAAAGTTTTAAAAACGGGGAAAAGGTTCAGGTTTTCGTAAACTCCAACGATCCGATAAGATATGAAGTGACGGATATTGTGGTAACACAAGAAAATGGTAATGTAGTAGAACCTTTAGAAAAAATCGGTGGGAATACTCAATTCACGATGCCGACTGCTAATGTAAATGTTACCGCAAAAGTAAAATATCAAATTGATACGAGCCGAATTCCTCCTCAAGATGCGGAGCTTACTGATGAATCAAAATCCATTACAAAAGCCTTTGCGAATGAAAAAGTTAAAATTGATTTGAAGATAAAAAAACCGAAATTAAAAGCGATTGAAAGCATTGTTGTAAACGACGGCGGAAATCATGTGATTTCGGTGAAGTATCTAAATAATGAAAAGACATCCGCTGAATTTGTTATGCCACAGGACTATGTATCCGTGAATGTGAATTTTTTAGATAAACCGATTGTTGTTAAAGAAATCAGCGATGTGCGTTTGGCTAAAAAAGATTATGCGGCAGGGGAAGAATTGTCTATCAACGACATGACGGCAATCATTCATTTGACTGATGACACAAGTAAAAGCATTGGTGTGCAGGATTTTTCTACAAATCAAATTGAGATGGTGTTGATTTCAGACGAAGGAGCTCAAGAACAGAGTACTGTGATTCAAGCCAGGGATAAAGTGGTTTTGACAAAAAACCACAAAAAAATTGTGCTGAAATCGAATGGGAAGATGGTAGAAATACCTCTTACGGTAGGTGAGGCAAAAGTCAATAACTTATCCATCGAAGGAGATTTTAAGAAAAATTATGCGGAAGGCGAGCAAATTGATTTTGAAAATGCCAAACTGGTGATTCGAAAAACGGATGGCAGCGAAGAAAAAGTATCGCTCAATGCGTTATCGAATGAGTACACAATATCGCCAAATAGACCGACAGGACTTCAAAAAAGCGATACGGAAATCGTAATTACGCATACAGCAACGAAAACAATTTACCGAATTCCAATTACGGTAGGCGATGCGAAGGTCAATAACCTATCTATTGAAGGAGATTTTAAGAAAAATTATGCGGCAGGCGAGTCAATTGATTTTGAAAATGCCAAGCTGGTGATTCGAAAAACGGATGGCAGTGAAGAAAAAGTATCGCTCAATGCGTTATCGAATGAGTACACAATATCGCCAAATAGACCGACAGGACTTCAAAAA
>JAUNKE010000004.1:0-40923 GCA_030532905.1 Peptostreptococcaceae bacterium | reverse complement strand
TGCGTTATCGAATGAGTACACAATATCGCCAAATAGACCGACAGGACTTCAAAAAGGCGATAGCGAAATCGTAATTACGCATACAGCAACGAAAACAACTTACCAAATTCCAATTACGGTAGGCGATGCGAAACCTCGAGAGCTTTTGTTGAGTCCACCGACGAAAAAAATATACGACAAGGGAGATATCTTTATTCCGGACGGAATGATGGCGACCCTTAAAAAGACGGATGGCAGCAGTATTCAGCTAATTCCTTTTTCGGAATTCGGAGCTCATCATTTGCAACTTGTAACGCCGGTTGCAGGAACTAAATTGATGCAAGAAGGAGAGCAGCGAGTTCGTGTACGCTATCAGAAGAGTGGAGAAAGCTTTGAAGGCGAAACGACGATCAATGTGGGAGCGGCACAGCTCAGAGAAATCGAATTGACGCCACCGACAAAACAGAATTATGTTGAAGGACAGACAATTTCTCAAGAGGGCATGGAGATAAAGTTGAAATGGTCGGACAGAGAGGAAATTGTACCGTTGAATGAGCTTGCAAATTATGGACTTGAAATGACGCCGAATTTCGGAATTCCTTTGACCTTATCGAATGATAAAATCGAAATTCGACATGCGAGTAGCAAAAAAGTAAAAAATCATAACATTACCGTCGTTCCGATAAGTGTAACAGCTTTGACAACCAATGAGATAAAAAAAGACTATGTAGAGAACAATCTGCTCGACTTAAATAATTTGGTGGTTACCCTGCACAAAAATAACGGGACACAGGAACAAGTGAATTATGCGGAGTTTGATAACCATAATTTATCCGTAAATCCGGAAAATGGAGCACAATTGACAACCGATAACAGTGAAATTGTAATCACCCATGCGAATTCCAATCAGAGCGTGAGCATTCCGATTCGGGTTGAAGAAGCGAAGGTCAATAACCTATCTATTGAAGGAGATTTTAAGAAAAATTATGCGGCAGGCGAGTCAATTGATTTTGAAAATGCCAAGCTGGTGATTCGAAAAACGGATGGCAGTGAAGAAAAAGTATCGCTCAATGCGTTATCGAATGAGTACACAATATCGCCAAATAGACCGACAGGACTTCAAAAAGGCGATAGCGAAATCGTAATTACGCATACAGCAACGAAAACAACTTACCAAATTCCAATTACGGTGGGCGATGCGAAGGTTAATAATTTATCCATCGAGGGAACAGTCAGAACGCAATATGCTGCGGGTGAGAGAATTGATTTTGAAAATGCCAAGCTGGTGATTCGAAAAACGGATGGCAGTGAAGAAAAAGTATCGCTCAATGCGTTATCGAATGAGTACACAATATCGCCAAATAGACCGACAGGACTTCAAAAAAGCGATAGAGAAATTGTAATAACTCATGTGGGAACTCAAACAACCCATCAAATTCTGATTACAGTAGGCGATGCGAAGGTTAACGGAATTGAAATCGAACTGCCTCCTCGTGATTTCGTAATTGGTGATGAGCTGAACTTACGGGGCTTAATCGTTCATATTCATAAAACGGACGGCAGTCAGAAGAGCATTGTATATGAAAATAGGGAAAGCTTTGCTCAAGAAAATTTGGTTGTATCACCGACTGAGCAAATTTTGAATAGAGCAAGCGAATTGACCGTCGCTTATGTAGGAAATGACAAAGCGAGTGCAAAGGTTGAAAAAAGCAAAGAAATCATTGTGCATGAAGTGCAGGCGATCGGCATTACGCAGCCGAACAAAAGAATTTATCAATCAGGTGAAAGTTTTGCAATAGACGGATTGTCCGTCACTTTGGATTTGGGCAACCGAAAAGTAAGAACCATAGAATCCGAAAAGTTTGCGGAAAACGGGATTTCGCTCAGCGTACAACCGGGTGAAAAACTCAAAGCCGGCAGGAAACAAATCATGGTGACCTATTCCAAAGGAGAAACGCAAAAGCAAACAAGCTTTGACATTGAAGTGGCGCCGGCAATTGTTCAGGATATGAGATTGACTCCGCCGACAAAAAAACAATATAATGCGGGAGAAAGTCTTTCGTTGGATGGTCTGGCTGTCGTTCTGGTTATGTCGGATGGAGAAGAAGTAAGGATTGCGCACGAAGATTTTGGGACATACTCGATAACGATGGATGCTCAAGCGGGCGAGAAATTGGTGGCGGGACAAAAGAATATTACCGTCACTTATTCCAAAGACGGAATTCAAAAGCAACAAAGTTTTGACATCGAAGTGGCGCCGGCGAGATTAAACCAAATTGAAATCATGGGACTGAAAGAGAAATATTTCGCGGGAGATTTATTCCCGGTAAATGATATCCGCGCTAAATTGCATTGGTCGAACGGCACTTCAAGCGATGAGATTCCTTTTGCTCAATTTGAGCAAAACGGCTTGACGATGAAAATGGGCAATATTGCTTTGAGCGGGGAGAAAAATCATATTCTCGGCAAAGGAAATGTACTCACGGTTCTGCATGTGAGCGGTGTGTCCTCTGACGCGCCGATAAAGGTGGAAGACAGAGTGACTTTGAAATTGAAAGGCGGATTTCCGGAAGAATTTAACCCGAACGGATTTTTGGTGTTGGATGTGTTGCGTATCGTGCGGACTGTGAATAATGCGAATGAAGAAATCATTGATTTTAATGATTTTGCAGCAAAAAGAATTGAAATAAGTCATCCGAATTCCATGCCTTTGGAGCGTGATTTCAACTTTATTATCACGGATATCGATTCGGGAGTGACCCTGACATTGCCGGTCAATCTCTACTGGGGAATCCGATATCGGTCGGGAGATGGAATCGGTGACGAAGTAAATCTTGACCAAAAATACAATGGGGAAGAATCATTGGAGATTACATTGCCGAATAGTGATTTTGAAAACGGCAGTCCGATAATAAATCCTTTCGTTGCACCGGCAGGAAAAGAATTTGCCGGTTGGAAGATAGAGGATAAACAGACTTCACAATCCGTTGACAATGAAATTTATAAAGAAGGCGAGAAGTATGTTGTAAAGGATAAAGTAATTTTCGTTGCGCAGTGGAAAGAGATAGCAACAGCACCTGAAACCGACCCGTCAAAGAATGCGAATAATGCACAAGCGTTGCCACCGACACAAAACAATCCCAATGGGAACTCAAGCGGCGGTAAAGACGAAGATGACAAAGGAAGCGGCGACGGTGACGGTGATGGTGGAGGTGGAAAGAAAACCGATGAAAATACATCTCCAAATCCGAACACCAATATCGGCGGAGAAAGTGGCGGAAACAAAGACGGACAGAATCCGAGTCAGCCGGATAATTCGGTGCAAACGGAAGATGATTCGTCAAATGTTTCGCCGGGCGGCACAACGAGTCAATCGGATAATTCATCAACACCGAGTGATTCGGGAACCGGCGGGCAGCCGGCGGATAATTCGTCAATGCCGAACGCTTCCGAGAACGGCTCGCAAGCAGCTGGCGGCTCGGGAGAAGTCACGGGACCTCCGGATTCTTCATCGGGCAGCAGTTCGACGCCGTCCACTTCGATAACACAACCGACAGAAAATCCGGGAGATAAAAATGATGCATCAACGGGCACACAAACGGGAGAAGAAAATTCCGGTTCGTCAAATGTTTCGTCGAGCGGCACAACGAGTCCGTCGGATAATTCATCAGCTGAGGATGAAGCTCAGCGACAGAGGTTGGAGCAAATGGAGCGTGAAAAAGAGGCGGAGCGTCAGCGAGAGATCGAGCGTCAAAGACAGCTGGAGGAACAAGCACGAATTGAGCGTGAACGAGAGCTTGAAAACCAATTTGAAAACCAAAATTATTCCTATCTCGGAGAGCAGCCGAAGAACGAAGCGACACCGAAATCCAATGCTGAAAACTTGAATCCGACAAATATAATCGGTGAAGGAGCGGCATCTTCCGAAGAACCGTTGACTTTAGGGAAATTGTTAGCTGAGCTTAGAATCGGCGAAAGGGAATACCGCCAACTTGAAAATGATGTGTTGGTTACAAAAGTGATGGATGTTCCACCGATGATTCATGAAAATCGAACGATGTTACCGGCGCGAGTTGTTGCGGAGTTGTTGAATGTGGAAGTGGATTTTGACAATGCAAGCAAGACGGCGTACTTCCAATATCAAGGAAATCTTATCGAATTGGCTTTGGGACAACAGCGTATGAAAATCAACGGAGAAGAAAAAATGCTGACAGCCGATGTGTTGAATGTTCAGGGACGCGTGTTGATGCCGATAACGGATGTTCAAAGAGCGCTTGTCGATTTGGGGCTACATGTGGATTTCAACTGGGAACATTTTGCAAAAGAAGTACAGTTAATCGATAAAGATAAACAAAAACAAAAATAAAAACCAAAAGTAAAAGCTGACCTTTGTATTTTAGCAAGGGTCACTTTTTTTGAAAATGAAAGTCGATGAAAAAATGGCAAATCAAAATCCGAAATCAGCAATTTCAAAATAGGCTTCAAAAATGGAATTCAGAATAAAAAACAGAAATCAAAAAGCAATTTCGACAAAGGTTTTGAAAATCTTTGTCGAAATTGCTTTTACATATCCTAAAGCGTTAAAATTTAGAACAAAGCGCCTGCATCCCGATATGCTTTTTGTGCATCGGCAACGATGTCTTGAATAATTTTTTCCACACTGTCCAGCGATTTGATAACGGAAAGACTTTGCCCAGCTTGCACGAATCCCCACTCGACATCGCCTTCGTAAGGCGCTTTTCGGCTTGTGCCGACTACGAGTTTCGTCAATTCTTCGCGAGGCGCACATGCTTTTTCGAGTTCCTTATATTTTTCGGTCATCGCGTTTTTCAAACCGCGCACCATATTGTTCGTGATATATCCGGTAATTGCGGTGTCGGTGTCGCCGGCATTTACAATTGCATTCTTCGCATTGATATGAGCGGCACATTCCTCCGAAGCGTAGAAACGGGTGCCCATTTGAATGCCGGATGCGCCCATGAGAAGCGCCGCCGCCAATCCGCGTCCGTCGGCAAAACCGCCTGCGGTGATGACGGGAATATCCACTTCCGGAATGACCTGTGTCATCAGTGCCATCGTTGTGAGTACGCCGATGTGACCGCCGGCTTCCATTCCTTCGATGACGAGCGCATCGGCACCGTTGTCCTGAACTCTTTTTGCCAATTTCAAATTCGGCACGACGGGTACGACTTTGATGCCCGCCTCTTTGAGCATCGCCATATACGGCACCGGATTGCCCGCGCCCAATGTGACGACCGCCGGTTTTTCTTTTATAATGACATCGATGATTTCATCTTTGGCAGCGTCCATCAAGACGACATTCACTCCGAAAGGTTTGTCGGTGAGCGCTCTGGCTTTTTTAATTTCTTCTTCGACCCATTGCGGTGTTTGGCTCGCGGTTGCAATCGTGCCCAGTCCGCCGGCGTTGGAAACCGCAGCCGCCAACTTGGCTTCGGACACCCATGCCATCGCGCCCTGAATAATCGGATATTTTATTCCCAGTGATTCGGTTAATTTTGTTTTCATATAAATCTCCTTTAGAATTGCAGTTATAAGCTTTTATTCGCTGTTCTTTGTATTATATCACAAGTTGAAGCGATTCGAAGCTTTGTTGATAAATGTTCTAAAAATATTTGTAAAAAGCAGTTTGTAAAGCGATAAAGTTTTCCGAAACGAATTCGGCGCAATCTATGATATAATAAGAAAAATATAATTTTATATGGACAATCAGTTTATAAACTTTTTTTAGTGAACTATTCAGAATTGAGTTAGGAGAAGAGATGGAAATCAAAAGAAAAGACATTTTGATTTGTGGATTTGCATTGTTTGCAATCTTTTTCGGCGCCGGAAATTTGATTTTCCCTCCATATCTCGGAGTGATGGCGGGCGACAGATGGTATGTCGCGATGTTTGCATTCATTTTATCCGACCCTTTGTTGCCGATTTTGGGTGTGATTGTTACGGCGAGTCTGGGCGGGCGCGCGGATGACCTCGGCAAAAGAGTCAGCCCGAAGTTTGCCAAAACCATCGGAATGATTGCGATTTTGGTTATCGGACCGCTTTTTGCAATTCCGAGAACGGGTGCGACGACGCATGAAATTTTTGTTAAACCGCTTTTCGCCGATGTACCGATTTGGCTCACCTGTTTGGTGTTTTTCGGTTTGACGCTCTATATTACTTTTAATCCGGGTCGAGTGATTGACTTTATCGGAAAATATTTGACGCCTTTATTGCTTCTGTTGTTGGGCTTGATTGTTGCGGTGTCGATTGTAAAACCGCCTTTTGAAAAAGTCTCGACGGCGGTTCCGGGACTCTTTATGCGCGGGTTCTCGGAGGGCTATCAGACGATGGATGCGCTCAGTGCGGCACTGATGGCGGGAATCGTGATTGCGGATTTGGCGCGTCGCGGTTACAAGAGCAGGGAAGTGCAGTTTAAGGCGAGTATTTTCGTCGGGCTGGTCGCCTTTGTATTGTTGGCGCTCGTCTATGGCGGGCTGACTTACGCGGGGGCAACCGTCGGGGAGAAATACAATGTGCATGTCAACGGCAAGGTGGATGTGGAGAGAACGGTATTGCTCATCGATATGGTGGAATTGCTTTTGGGTAATTACGGCAAAATCCTGATGGGTGTTGCGACGGCGCTTGCTTGTTTGACGACTTCGACGGGATTGGTGTCGATGTGCGGAAATTATTTCGAGACGATCTCAAACGGCAAGATAAAGTACAAATATACCGCCTATGTTTGCATTGCGGTGTCTTTTGTGATATCACAGGTGGGCGTGGATCGTTTGATTTCGATTGCGGTGCCGATTTTGTCGGCGATTTATCCGGTGATTATCGTACTGATTTTCATGTCCGTCTTCGACAAGAAAATCAAGTACAATTGGACATACACCGGGGCGGTTGCAGGAACTTTCTTCGTGTCGCTGATACAGAGTCTTCACATGGTTTTGGAGTCAAAAAATATTCTCCATCTGCAAAAAACCGTGGATATGATAAAGGCTTTGCCGCTCGGACAATACGGCTTCGAATGGTTTGTGCCTGCTTTGGCGGGCTCGCTGATCTTTACGATGCTCAGCGTGGCGACGCAAAAAGGAAAAGTGCTCGGAGACGCTTTGGAATAAGTCGATAAATTAAATGGAAAAATGCTTTCTCAATTTTTGGGAGAGCATTTGTTTTTATTTTTGAAACAATTTAGCCGGATTGAGATTTTTTCTTCTCTTTTGTGCTATAATGGTGAATATAAAATTGATTTGAGGTTGCTTATGAATAAAAAAATCAGCCTGAAGACCGGAATAAATCTCTTTGTCATCACATTTTCGATCGTATCCGTTGCACTCAGCGGATTTATTGTGCGGAATATGGCGCAGGAAAAAATGATGGCGACTTCCATCCAAAAGAACGGGTACATCTCAAAATCCATTGCGGAAAACTTGGATTTGTACTTGAGCAATGCGATGGAAACGGTGAATACCGCGGCGGCTTTTTCATCCGATTCCGCGGGGAATCGCTCGTCGATTCAAAATGAGATTTTCCGAATTTATGACAACTTTTCATACTTTGATTTGATTTTTTTCATGGATTCCGATGGGAAAATTCAATTCTCCAAACCGACGAACAAAACCGTAACGGATGTATTTACCTATCAGCATCGGGATTATTATGACTATGTGAAGGAGCATCGCAAGAGCACCGTCAGTAAATTGTTTATGAGTACGATACTCAATCGTCCGCATTTCGTGTTGGCATCGCCGGTATTTGCCGAGGGAGATTGGATTGGGCTCATCGGTTGCGGGATTCCGATTGAAAATATTGAAAAGATTATTCGGACGAGCCGTCACAATTTCGACGGGAAGGTTTGGGTAATCGATGCCTCGGGCGCGGTGGTCATCAATCCCGACAACGAGCGATTGAATTTGATTGCGCCGCTGGAAATGCCGACGATTGAAACGAAGGATGGAGAAAAGTACGACTATCGTCAACTTCTTGAACAGCGCATGGATATCGACGGCATGAGAGAATACGGAGGTGAAAAATATATCAGCTCGGTGCGCATGCTTGAAAAGTTCGGCTGGATGATTATCGTGGAGCAGACGGAAAAGTCGATGCAGCTTGAGGCGAATATCTTCAACCGACAAATTATGAATGCGCTGTTGCTGGTCTTGATGATGGCAGTTATTTTTACCGTGTTTTTTTCGTCGCTGATTACTCAGCCGATTCAGCGATTGGTCGAAGATACGGAAAATGTCGGCGGCGACAATTTTCATATTCCGAAGTACAAGGACAATACTTTCTTAGAAGTGGAGGAGCTGTCGGAAGCCTTTGCGCAGATGGGCGATCGTATCCACCGCAAGATTCATGATGTGGAGCAGGCGAATGCGGAGATTTTGACCTTGCGCCAACGACTGATGGATATTTTTGAGAATCTGATTTTAGGTGTTATCGTATGCGGCAACGACGGAACCATCAATTTTATCAATCGTAAGATTTTGACTTTGACTTTGCTCAAAGAAGATGAAGTCATCGGCATCGACATCGATGATTTCTACGACCGATTGGGCATCGACCCGAAAAGTATGCGCAAGGAATCGGATTTGCGCGAGCCGCTTGCACAGGTTGAAATCGAAATTAAAACGAAGGAAGGCAAATTGGTGCCGGTTCGAGTCAATGCGAATCCGCTGACGACCGGCTCGGGCGAGCGGGACGGAACGCTGATCATCATCGACGATTTGACGGAAATCAAGTTTTTGGAAGATGAAATCATGCGTGAGGACAGGATTCGAGCGTTGGGCGAGCTTTCGGCTTCGATCATTCACGACATCGGAAATCCGTTGGCGGGCATATCGAATCTGATTGAAGTGCTTCACGAAGGCAAGCTTTCTCAAGAAGAGCGTGAGGAAGCTTACAGTATTATTCATAATGAGGTTGAAGATTTGAACAAAATGGTGCGCGACTTTTTGGACTACACGCGCAGCAAGGGAATGGAGAAGGAGAGTATCAACCTCGGCGAATTTATCAAAGAAATCGTTGCACTTTTTCGGTTGGAAGCGAGAAAGCGCGATGTTACCATAGAAATGCTGTTGGATGAGGAGGATATTTTTCTCTTCGTCAATCGAATGGAGTTGAAACAGGCATTTACCAATATCTTGAAAAACGCGATTTATGCAGTGGGTAAAAATGGAGTGGTCAGCATCTCTGCAACGAAAAACAGCGGAAAAATCGACATCGCCATCTCGGATGACGGAATCGGAATCGCGGAAGAAGATGTGAAACGGATTTTTAATCCTTTTTTTACGACAAAAGATGGAGGAACCGGCTTGGGATTACCGATTGCGTATAAGTCAATCAAAGCAAACGGAGGGTATATCTCGGTAGGGAGTGTTGCGGGGAAAGGAACGAGTTTTATAATTACCTTTTTGGAGTAGGTAACTGGGAGGGAGGTTGCGAATGAAGGTATTAGTGGTCGATGATGAAAAAGGCATCCGTACATCGCTGAAATTTTTTCTAAAGGGAGAAGGATTTGATATTCAGACGGCGGAAACGGGGGAAGAAGGTTTGGAGCGCTTTGAAAAGTTCAAACCGGATGTCGTGATTTTGGATATCAATCTGCCCGGCATCGACGGTTTGGAAGTGCTTTGCGATATAAAAAAGAAAAACAAAGATGTCGTGGTCATTATGATTACCTATCGAAGTGAAGTCAAGCTGGCGGTCAGTGCGATGAAGCTCGGAGCATACGATTATTTTATGAAACCTTTTGCGATTACGGACATCAAAAAATCGTTGCTCGATTCGGCGGACTATATTTCGCTGAAGAAATCGATCGAGGACAAGGAATTTGACGATGATTTCATCGGTCAACATCCGCTGATTTTGGACTTGAAGAGGAAAATTCAAAAGCTGCTCGATGTCAAGATGGACACGACGATTTTAATTCAGGGAAGCTCGGGAACGGGAAAAGAAATTTTGGGAAAATATATCCATGAAGTCAAAACGAACGGAAGCAACAAGCCTTTTGTTGCCATCAACTGCGCGGCGATTCCGCACAGTTTGCAGGAAAGTGAATTTTTCGGCTATGAAAAGGGTGCTTTTAGCGAAGCGAAGTCACGCAAAATCGGCTTGATTGAAAAAGCCAACGGCGGCACTTTGTTTTTGGATGAAGTGGCGGATATGGATATCGAATTACAGGCGAAGATGCTTCGCGTGTTACAGGAAAAGAAATTTCGACGCGTCGGCGGCCTGGAAGAAATCGAGTTTTCGGCAACCGTCATTTCCGCAACGAATAAAGATTTGCGCAAGGGAATTCGGGAAGGCTCTTTTCGGGAGGACTTGTTTTATCGACTCAATGTCGTGCCGCTGAAATTGCCGAATCTTGCCGAGCGAAAAACCGATATTCCGCTTCTTGCGGAGTATTTTATCAAAGAATACAATCAAAAATTGGATAGAAAAGTCGTCGGGGTCGATGACGATGCGATGGAATTGCTGATGAGTTATTCATGGCACGGCAATATTCGTGAGCTGAAGAATATGATTGAGCGCGTGATGATTTTTCAAGAAAGTGAATCCATCACGAAGGATGATTTACCGGAGGAATTAAAATTGGAAAGCAAGGACGATTTCTTCGAAGGCGGACCGATCAATCATGAACGATTGGATTTGGCGCAGGCTGAAATTATCAGAAAGGCGCTGGACGAAAATGATTGGAACATCACGAGAACGGCGGAAAAACTCGGGATTTCCCGTCTGACGCTGCGCAAAAAAATCCAAAAATATTCACTCGAAAGATAATTAGTGCCGGTAACTTTTTTACCGGCACCGGTTACATAATTACCGCTTGCATCAAAAAATAAGCGCTGTATTTTTTGATGGCATAATGAATAAAGGAATAAACAAGCAAATATTAAAACAAAAAAAGGATTCAGTAGAATTTTTATGAGAAAAGGTTTGCAACTAAAAATATTGAAAAATGGACTTGTGAGAGAATGAAATTTGGTTTACAATCGTTTTGGGAATAATTTATCTTCGTTATTTATTTTGTTGGCACGCTATTTGCGTATAATAAAAGACAAGTATTAAAACTGTCCGTATATTTGGAGGCGGATGGAGCAAATGCTAATCTTATAAGTAAAGGAGTAGATTATGAACCCAATCGCATTAGTCTCACTATTGTCACTCGTTGTTGCAATCTTTATCGGATTTAAACGAGGAGTAAACACGGGGATTGTTTCCATTGCATTCGCCTTTATTTTAGGCTTTTTTGTAATGGAGGGGGTCGGAGATCCGGCTGTTATGATGCCACTTTCGTCGAAGGCGGCAAAAGCTGCCACACTGATTAAGGGGTGGCCGAGTTCATTATTTTTCATGTTGTTAGGGATGACTTTGCTGTTCAGTATTGCGAGAGCGAACAAAACTTTGGAGCTTTTCGCGCGAAAGACGGCGTACTTAAGTCAAGGCAATCGTAAGTTGTTGCCGATTATTTTCTTTTTCCTGGCTGCGGGTCTCGCCGCAATCGGACCGGGAAATATTGCTACTTGTGCACTCTTATTGCCGATTGCAATGGCTATCTCCAATGAGGAGAAAATCAATCCACTTTTGATGGCGGGAGTAACCATCGCGGGTTCAAATGGTGGAGGATTATCGCCGATTGCACCGACGGGAATCGTTGCGGCAAGACTTTCCAATGAAATCGGAGTTAGCATTGGTAATCATGTATTTATCCAAATGATGATAGCGCAGGTTATCGTCGCAGTTGTTCTTTATTTCGCGCTTGGCGGTTTTAAGTTGCCGAAGGGAGAGGCGGGCAAGAACGCAAAACCGGATGCGTTCAACACAATGCAGAAGTTGACGCTCGGTGTAATCGTATTTGTCGTCTTGGCGATTATGTTGCCTCTTAACATCGGCGGTGTGAACTACGGAAACTGGAATATCGGATTTGCGGCATTTGTCGGAGCGGCAGTGTTGTTGCTTTGCAAAGCGGCTGATGAAAAACAGGCGATTGCGGGCGTCCCTTGGTCAACTTTGATGCTCATCTGCGGAGTGGGTGTATTGGTCAATGTCGTCAAAATCGGTGGCGGAATTGATTTGTTGACGGATACTTTGTCCAAGTTTATGAATCAGAAGACGGCGGGTGCGATTCTTACGGTCATCGGCGGATTGATGTCGTCCGTATCTTCAGCATCCGGAGTTGTTATGCCGACACTGATTCCAACCGTACCGGGCTTGGTGGATACTTTGGGAGTGGATGCGATGACGCTGATTACGGGTATCGTTTTGGGAGCGCATTTCGTGACCAATTCTCCGCTTTCAACATTGGGTGCACTTGCGATGGCATCTGCGGATGAGAGCATTGATAAAGCAAAATTCTTTAACCAACTTCTCGCGCTCGGATTCGGAGGCGTGTTGTTTGGAGCAATTTTAGTTTTCATAGGAATCGTAGGATAGGAGGACAATATGGATAATACCAGACTAAGATGTAGTCAACTTGAAGGAAAAGTAATGTCGGCTGAAGAAGCGGCAAAGATGATTCAGGACAAAATGGTAATCGGAGCTTCCGGGTTTACACCGGCGGGCTATCCGAAAGCGGTGCCTTTGGCGCTTGCAAAGAGAGCTGAAAACGGAGAGCAAATCGGAATCACATTGATTACCGGAGCTTCCGTCGGACCGGAGCTTGACGGTGCGCTTGCGAAAGCGGGTGTTATTAAAAGAAGATTTCCGTATCAGACAAATTCGGATATCAGAAACGGAATCAACGACGGAACTATCAGATATCAGGATATGCATCTGAGCCATGTTGCACAATTCGTGGAATATGGATTTATGGGCAAGATGGATTTCGCGATTGTTGAAGCGGTGGCTATCAATGCGGACGGAGGTATCGTGCCGTCCACATCGGTCGGTAACTCGGCAACTTTTGTGCAGTATGCGGACAAAGTAATCGTTGAAATCAACTCGTCACAGCCTCTATCATTGGAAGGGGTGCATGATATTTATCTACCGAAAAACCCGCCTCACAGAGAGCCGTTGCCTTTGGTGGAAGCATCACAGAGAATCGGAACGACATATATTCCATGCGACCCGAGCAAAATCGTTGCGGTCGTATTTACGGATATTCCGGACGCGACCAGACCGGTGGCGGCAGTCGATGAAATTTCCAAAAAAATGGCGGCGAACCTGATCGGTTTCCTTGAGAAAGAAGTGGAAGCGGGCAGATTGCCGAAGAATCTTCTTCCATTGCAATCCGGAGTAGGATCCGTAGCCAATGCGGTACTCGGCGGATTGAATGATTCCAAATTTGAAAACCTTGAAGTGTATTCCGAAGTATTGCAGGATTCGGCACTCGACCTTTTGGCATCCGGAAAAGTAAAATTTGCATCCGGAACATCGATTACATTATCGCCGGAAGCGTTGCCGAAGTTCTATGAGGAATTTGAAAACTACAAAGATAAAATAGTATTGAGACCACAAGAGATTTCAAACAGCCCGGAAATTGCACGACGACTTGGCGTTATCAGTTTGAATACGGCAATCGAGTGTGATATTTACGGGAATGTAAATTCAACACATATTATGGGTTCCAGAATGATGAATGGTATCGGAGGGTCGGGAGACTTTACTCGAAATGCATACCTTTCTGTATTTACGACAGAATCCATTGCAAAGGGTGGAGCGATTTCTTCCATCGTACCGATGGTATCTCACCATGACCACACAGAGCATGATGTGATGGTTATTGTAACTGAGCAAGGAGTAGCGGATCTTCGAGGATTGAATCCTCAGGAACGCGCTGAGGCAATAATTGAAAATTGTGCTCATCCGGACTACAAGCAGCAGCTCAGAGATTATTTTGAGAGAGCGAAAGCAGGAAAATTCCAGCATACGCCGCATTTGCTGAACGAAGCATTATCTTGGCACCAGAGATTTGTTGAAACGGGCAGTATGAAATAGTGTACCATTATGTAATTGAAAGGAAGGGAATTTATGTTGTTTGAAAAAGACGATGTTAAACAAATCGACCAAGCGGTAACCGATTGGGAGGAAGGGAAAGTAAAGAAAGCTCTGGAGAAATTTCCGGAGAGACAAAGTGAATTTGTAAACTCATCAGGATTTACGGTAAAGAGGCTTTATACACCGGCGGATGTTGAGAATATGGATTATATGCATGACCTCGGATTGCCTGCGGTATATCCGTTCACAAGAGGGGTTCAGGATACCATGTATCGCGGACGATTCTGGACAATGCGTATGTACGCGGGTTTTGCGACTGCGGAAGAATCCAACCAGCGTTATAAATTCCTTATCGAGCAGGGCTCGATGGGACTATCCGTTGCATTCGACCTACCGACTCAGATGGGATATGACTCCGATGACAGAATTGCGCAAGGTGAGGTAGGAAAGGTCGGCGTTGCGATTGACTCGTTGGCGGATATGGAAATTCTTTTTGACGGCATTCCGCTCGATAAAGTTTCCACATCCATGACAATCAATGCACCGGCATCCGTGTTGCTTTCAATGTATATTGCAGTTGCCGAGAAGCAGGGTGTAACTCCTGATAAATTGGCGGGAACGATTCAAAATGATATTTTGAAAGAATATGTGGCTCGTGGAACTTACATCTTCCCGGTTAATCCTTCCATGAGATTGATAACAAATATTTTTGAGTTCTGCTCAAAGAATGTACCGAAGTGGAATACCATTTCAATTTCCGGATACCATATTCGTGAAGCCGGCTCAACAGCGGCACAGGAAATTGCATTTACACTATCCAACGGTATCGCATATGTAAATGCGGCAATTCAGGCAGGACTTGATGTGGACAGTTTTGCACCGAGACTTTCATTCTTCTTCAACGCACATAACGACCTATTTGAAGAAGTTGCAAAATATCGTGCGGCAAGAAGACTTTGGGCTCGTATCATGAAAGAAAGATTTAAGGCTCAAAAAGATAAGTCGATGATGCTTAAATTCCATACACAAACAGGTGGTTCGACACTGACCGCTCAGCAGCCTGAGAACAACATCGTGCGTGTTGCGATTCAGACATTGGCGGCGGTTCTTGGAGGAACACAATCTCTACACACCAACTCAAAAGACGAGGCGCTTGCTCTTCCAACGGAAGAATCCGTTAGAACGGCGCTTAGAACACAGCAAATCGTGGCTTACGAATCCGGAGCAACCGATACAATCGACCCATTGGCAGGTTCGTACTATGTAGAATCACTTACCTCCGCACTCGAAGAAGAAGCGATGAAATTGATTACCAAAATTGATGAATTGGGCGGCTCGCCGGCGGCAATCGAAAAAGGTTACATGCAACAAGAGATTATGGATTCCGCATACAGCTACCAAAAAGATATTGAAACCGGAAAACGCATTATCGTCGGTATGAACAAATTCCAAGTGGAAGAGCCGAAACCGACAGGATTGCTTAAGGTGGATCCATCCGTTGGAGAAAGACAGGCACAAAAGATTGCGGAATTGAAGGCAAGACGTGACAACGAATTGGTAAATCAAAGACTGGCAGAGCTCAGAAGAGCATGTAATACAGATGAGAACTTGATGCCGTTTATCCTTGACGCAGTAAGAGCTTATGCAACATTGGGCGAAATCTGTAATGTAATGAGAGAAGAATTCGGCGAGTACAAGCAAACTGTATTGCTATAAGAAAGTGGAGGAATGAAAATGGATAAAATTATTAGAGTATTAGTTGCAAAACCGGGTCTGGACGGACACGACAGAGGCGCAAAAGTAGTAGCGAGAGCACTCAGAGATGAAGGAATGGAAGTTATTTATACGGGACTTCGCCAAACTCCTGAGCAAATCGTTGAGACGGCGATTCAAGAAGACGTTGATGTTGTAGCGATGAGTATTTTGTCAGGAGCGCACAGCCATCTTCTTCCGAAAGTGGTGGATCTTTTGAAAGAGCAAGGCGTGTATGATGAAATTTTGGTAATCGGAGGCGGCGTAATTCCGGATGACGATATCCCTTACTTGAAGGAGCATGGTATCGCGGAAGTATTTACACCGGGAACACCGACAAGTGTAACAGCAGATTTTATTCGTGCAAATGTAAAGAAATAAATAGGAGCTGATTATGGAGCAACTTATTGAAAGACTGGTACAGGGCGATAAAGTGGCTTGTGCAAGAATCATCAGTATTGTAGAAAATGGACGAGATCCTCAATATGATGTGCTGAAGCAGGTGTATCGTCGTACTCAGGGCGCATATATCATAGGTATCACCGGGCCGCCGGGCGCCGGAAAATCTACGCTTACGGACAAGTTGGTAAAGGAACTGAGAAAAGAAGACAAAAAGATAGGCATCATTGCCATCGACCCAAGCAGTCCTTTCTCTAAGGGAGCTATTCTCGGCGACAGAATTCGAATGTCCGATCTGTATCTCGATCCGGGCGTGTTTATTCGTTCGATGGGCTCAAGGGGTCAACTTGGAGGAATCTCCAAGGCGACCCAGGGAGCCATCAAGGTGCTGGATGCTTACGGTTGTGATTTTATCTTTGTCGAGACGGTTGGTGTCGGTCAGTCCGAAGTGGAAATTGTAAAAACGGCGGATACGACCTTGATGGTAATGGTACCCGGACTGGGCGATGATATTCAGGCAATCAAAGCCGGCGTTATGGAAGTGGGCGATGTCTTTGTCATCAACAAAGCGGACAAGGACGGCGCGAAAAAAACTTTTAGAGAGATCGACATGATGCTGGATTTCAAAAAAGATTGGGAATTCAGACCGCCGATTTCAATGACGGTCGGAGAAACGGGCGAAGGCGTTCCGACCGTTGTGGAAAATATACTTTCGCACAAAAAATTTCTGGAAGAATCGGGCAAGTTGTTGGAGAAACAGCTCAACCGAAACAAGTCGGAAATCAGTGAGATTGTTCATGAGCATGTGGAAGGGAAGATTTCAAAGCTGATTGGAGAAGGGAAAATTGAAGAGATGCTTTTGGATACGACCAGCAAGGAAACCGACCCGTATTCCGTTGCTCAAGAAATAATAAAAAATATTTAAGGAGGCTTACACAATGAATGTTAGTAGAGTGGACCACATAGGTATTGCGGTTAACAATTTGGATGAAACGATTAAGTTTTATGAAGATGTTTTAGGTATCAAATGCCAAGGCACAGAGGTTGTAGAGGAGCAAAAAGTTAAGGTTGCATTCTTCCCGCTTGGAGATACGGAGCTTGAGTTTTTGGAGTCTACTTCTCCGGACGGACCGATTGCAAGATACATCGAGAAAAACGGTGGTCGTGCAGGAATTCAGCATGTTGCAATCAGAGTGGACAATATCGAAAATGCAATCGCTGAAATGAAAGAAAAAGGATACCAGATGATTGATGAGTCTCCAAGATACGGAGCTGGCGGAGCAAGAATCGCGTTTGTTCATCCGAAATCAACCGGTGGCATATTGCTTGAACTAAGTGAGAGAAAATAAGGAGGAGCAATGGCTGATAAATTACAACAGCTTATTGAAAAGCGTCAAAAGATTGAAGAAGCGGGTGGAGCAAAAAGAGTTCAAAAGCAACATGATTCCGGAAAGCTGACTGCTCGCGAAAGAATGAACATTCTTTTTGACGAAAATACATTTGTTGAATTGGACGCATTTGTTAAACACAGATGTACAAACTTTGATATGGCGTCATTGGATGCCCCGGCTGAAGGTGTTATCACAGGATACGGTAAAGTGGACGGCAGATTGGTATATGCTTTTGCACAGGACTTTACGGTAGTGGGCGGCTCGCTTGGTGAAATGCATGCTGCGAAAATTGTAAAAGTGATGGATCTTGCGCTCAAGATGGGAGCACCATGCGTCGGAATGAACGACTCCGGCGGAGCGAGAATTCAGGAAGCGGTGGATGCGCTTAAAGGATATGGATCCATCTTCTTCAGAAATACAATTTCTTCCGGTGTTATTCCGCAAATCTCCATCATCATGGGACCTTGTGCGGGTGGAGCGGTTTATTCGCCGGCAATTACGGACTTTATCTTCATGGTTGAAAATACCAGTCAGATGTTTATCACCGGACCACAGGTTATCAAAGCGGTGACCGGAGAAGTGGTAACGGCGGAAGCACTCGGCGGAGCGACGACACACAACTCCGTATCCGGTGTTGCACATTACAAAGCATCCGACGATACGGCGGCTATTTTGGAAGTAAGACGATTGCTCAGCTTCCTTCCGTCCAACAATATGGAGAAGCCGCCGGTATATGCAACCAATGATGATCCGAACAGACTAATCGAAGAATTGAATACAATTATTCCGGACAGTCCGAACAAAGCGTATGATGTAAAAGATATCATTCGCTCATTGGTGGATGACGGCGATTTTATGGAGTATCAGGAATTGTTCGCACCGAATATTGTAACGGGATATGCAAGACTGAACGGACAAACAATCGGTATCGTTGCGAATCAGCCGAGAGTGATGGCGGGGTCATTGGACATCAACGCATCCGATAAAGCGGGTAAATTCATCAGAACCTGCGATGCATACAATATTCCGATTCTAAGTATCGAAGATGTTCCGGGATTCTTACCGGGAACTTCGCAAGAGTACGGCGGAATCATTCGTCACGGAGCGAAAATGCTCTATGCATTCTCCGAGGCGACCGTTCCGAAAATCACCTTGATTACAAGAAAAGCTTACGGCGGATCCTATATCGCGATGTGTTCCAAGGAGCTTGGCGCAGATATGGTACTTGCATGGCCGACAGCGGAAATCGCGGTTATGGGACCGGACGGAGCGGCAAATATCATATTCAAAAAAGATATTGACGCAGCCGATGACCCGGTAAAAGCTCGTGCAGAAAAAATCCAAGAATACAAGGATGAATTTGCAACTCCATACAAGGCGGCTGAGAGAGGTTATGTAGATGATGTCATCGAGCCGGCGCACACAAGAATTCGCTTAATCGATGCACTGGATATGCTCAGCAGCAAGAAAGAGCAAAGACCTCCTAAGAAACATGGAAATATTCCGCTATAGGATTTTTCATACAGAAGGGAGAAAAAAATGTACGAACTAATAAAACAGCTCGCGTCAAATGATCCGAACATGACGGTCAGTCAGAAAATGATGGCTTGTTTGGGAGTTACCTTGTTGGCGATGGCAATCGTGTTCAGTGTTTTAGTTATTTTGATGTTCGTTATCAAAGGACTGAAACTCATCAGCACGGAAAAGAAAACGCAGCCGACGATCGAGACAAAATCGACACCGGCGGTTGCCGCACCGGCTCCTGCCGCAAAAGATGAAAGCGAAGTAATTGCAGCGGTAATGGCGGCGGTGAATGCGATGAGCTCGGGTGAAGGAAGCCGAATCGTGATTAAGAATATTGTCAAAACCAATGATAGCTGGGGAACTGCCGGCTTACTGGAGCAAATGAATAGTAGATTATAGTCTAATTGGAGGATAAAATGATAAAAAAGTTTAATGTAACCGTAAACGGTTCTCAATATCAAGTTGAAGTTGAAGAAGTAAAAGATGGCGCAGTTTCCGCACCGAGACCGGCAGCGTCTCCTGCTCCCGCAGCACCGAAAGCCGCAGCACCGGCTCCGGCTGCAGCGCCGGCGGCACCTGCAGCACCTGCGGCAAAAGCCGGAGCGGGTGAATCGGCGGTTTCTTCACCGATGCCGGGCACAATTCTGAATGTAGCGGTAAATGTCGGAGACCAAGTAAAATCCGGTCAACTTGCCGTAGTGCTTGAAGCGATGAAAATGGAAAACGAATTGCCTTGTCCTGTTGACGGCGTAGTAAAAGCGGTTAATGTAAGCAAAGGTTCTTCGGTAAATACAGGAGATGTATTGGTAGTAATAGGCTAAGAAAGAGGTAAAAAATGAAGGATATTTTTGTAGAGTTTCTACAATCAACCGGAATTGTCTCCATGTTTACTGAAGGTGGAGATCCAAAACAGTTGATCATGATAGTCATTGCCTGCGTACTACTTTACCTCGCTATTGCGAAAGGGTTTGAGCCTTTGTTGTTGATTCCGATTGCATTTGGAATGTTGCTGGTGAATCTTCCACTTGCCGGAATAATGGATTATCCAAAAACGATTGCGGAAATTCCGATATTCAATCAGTTTTTGGATCCGAATTCTCTTTCGCCCGACGAGCTTGTGAAAATGCAGGAGATGGCACAAGAAGGTAAGTTTTATGTCCATAGCATTTTAGAATCACCCGGTGGACTTCTATACTATCTTTCAAGAGGAAACAAATTCGGTATCTTCCCGCCGCTTATTTTCTTGGGCGTCGGCGCGATGACCGACTTCTCACCGCTGATCGCGAATCCGAAAAGCTTGTTGCTTGGAGCTGCAGCTCAGTTCGGTATCTTCTTTACATTCGTAGGAGCGATTTTGTTCGGATTTACTTCACAAGAAGCAGCATCGATAGGAATTATCGGTGGAGCGGACGGACCGACTGCCATCTTCCTTACAACGAAGTTGGCACCACATCTACTTGGACCGATTGCCGTAGCTGCGTATTCTTATATGGCATTGGTACCGGTAATTCAGCCGCCGATTATGAGAGCGCTCACAACAGACAAAGAGCGTAAAATCGTTATGAAGCAGCTCCGTACGGTCAGTAAAAAGGAAAAAATTATTTTCCCGATTGTAGTTACAATTGTTGTATCGTTGATTTTGCCGGCGGCAGCGACTTTGGTAGGGATGCTGATGCTTGGTAACCTGTTCAAAGAATGTATGGTAACGGACAGACTTTCCGAAACGGCATCCAACAACTTGATCAATATCATCACCATTATGCTTGGAACATCGGTAGGCGCATCCGCAACGGCGGAACAATTCCTGACACCGAAAACTTTGATGATTATCTTCCTTGGTGTAGTGGCGTTCGGTGTTGGTTCCGCAGCGGGAGTTTTGCTTGCAAAATTGATGAATGTACTTTCAAAATCCGATCCAATCAACCCGCTTATCGGTTCGGCAGGAGTTTCCGCAGTACCAATGGCGGCTCGTGTATCCAATAAAGTCGGAAGAGATTATAATCCGACCAACTTCCTATTGATGCATGCGATGGGACCGAATGTGGCAGGTGTAATCGGTTCTGCGGTTGCAGCGGGTGTACTGCTTACACTGTTCGGATAAACGGATAAATTTTATATTAAGAATTCGAAACCTCTTCTCAAAACGGGAAGGGGTTTTTCTTTACAAAATTTTTATTGGTTAAATGATTTTAGTGGAAAAAAGTCGAAACTTGTGGTATAGTGAGAGCAGGTACTGATTAAGTCAACAGCTCGGATGAGACGCAAAAAGTTTTAAGTGCAAATGAAGAAGCTGAATATCGATTTGGAGAGTTGAGATTTGGATTTCTTTTGCAAATTTATCCGATTATACAGGAGAATGGCTCATACAAAAGATGGGTTTATTCTCCTTTTGTATTTTTTATGAAAACGAGCTTCCCGTAAGCTCAGACGAGGAGGGACAATGAATATTTACAAAAGATTGTTTCGATATACGCCGGAGCGTATGGTCTATGCCTATGTATCAATCTTCTTTTCAATCATCTCCGGATTTTTGTCCATTGCACCGTTTTGGTATCTGTGGAAATTTTTGGAGCAGCTGATTGTCTATCGGGACTTGGAAGTCGGTATGCATTATGCGGTGATTATCGTATTGCTGATGATTGCGAATGCGCTAACTTATTTCTTCGCGCTCGCTTCATCCCATATTTTGGCTTTCCGATTGGAAACCAATATGCGAAAAGCGGGCATTAAACAACTGATGCGGGCGTCCTTTTCATTCTTTGATATGAATGCGTCCGGAAAAATTCGCAAAATCATCGATGACAATGCAAGTGAAACGCATATGATTGTCGCGCATTTGATACCGGACTTGATATTGGCGATTCTCACTCCGATTCTGATGATTATCACGACCTTCATGGTGGATATCAAATTGGGTGCATTTCTGGTTGTCGTTGTCATCATCGGAATGATTTTGGTCATGGGTATGACGGGCAACAAGGAATTTATGTCCAATTATATGGCGTCGCTTGAGAAAATGAATGCCGAAGCGGTGGAATATGTTCGGGGCATGCAGGTCATTAAAATTTTCAGAACGAAGGTGCATTCCATCAAAGCATTTTACAAAGCCATCACCGATTACTCGGATTATGCGCTCAGCTTTTCAATGAGTTGTCGCACGCCGTTCGTGAGTTTTCAAGTGCTGTTCAATCTGTTTGCAACCTTCACGATTCCCGTCGGAATTTTGCTGATGGATAAGGGTGCGTCCGTACCGGAAACTTTGGCACGCATCATTTTCTTCATTTGCTTTGCCGGAACGATGTTCAGCTGCATTATGAAGGTGATGTATGTATCGATGTTTCAATTCAAAGCTTTGCAGGCGGTCGATAAGTTGGAGAATTTTTTTGCACAGATGGAGAAAAACCAACTGCAATATGGCGATGAAGAACATTTTGACGACTATTCAATTGAATTCAAAAATGTCTCTTTCAAATACGAGGACGAATATGTGCTCCGCGATTTGAGTTTTCGATTGGACGGCAACAAGAGCTATGCGCTGGTCGGGGCTTCGGGTGGCGGGAAGACCACGATTGCCAAGTTGGTCTCCGGATTTTACAGGATTGATGAAGGAGAAATTCTGATTGGCGGCAAGAATATCGAAAGCTATTCACAAAAAGCCCTGATGAAAAATATCGCCTTCGTATTTCAACACAGTAAATTATTCAAGACCAGCATCTATGAAAATGTGAAAATCGGAAATCCGAATGCGAGCGATGAAGAAATTCTGAATGCGCTCAAATTGGCACAGTGCAATGATATTCTGGATAAGTTCAAAGATAGAGAGCATACCGTCATCGGCTCAAAAGGTGTGTATCTTTCCGGTGGAGAAACGCAGCGCATTGCGATTGCACGCGCGATTTTGAAAAATGCCGACATCATTATTTTGGACGAAGCTTCCGCAGCGGCGGATCCGGAGAATGAGTATGAAATTCAGTTGGCATTCTCCAATCTGATGAAAGGCAAGACGGTGTTGATGATTGCGCACCGATTGAGCTCCATTCGTAAGGTCGATGAAATCTTGGTCGTGCAGGACGGAAAGATTATTGAGCGCGGAACGGATGAACAGCTGATGCAACCGGGTACAAGATACAAGAATTTGCAGGATATGTTTTCAAAAGCAAATGATTGGAGGGTATATGATTAAGAAATTGCAAGAGCGCTATTCGTTGACGGAGAACGGGGCGAAGGGACTTCTCAAAGCGAGTATATCCGTTTTTTTCAAAAACTTCTCCTTTCTGTTGCCGGCGATGCTCATTATGTTTTTTGTCGATAATGTGGTGGAGGATGCGACCAAGTCTCCGTGGTACTACACCGTCATCATTCTCATCATCGCGGTGCTGATGTATATCATTACACATATCGACTACAACACGAATTATACGGAAACTTACAAAGAGAGCGCCAATCTTCGAATCGAAATTGCCGATGTGCTCAAGGATTTGCCGCTTTCCTATTTTACGAAGCATGATATTTCCGACCTCTCGCAAACCGTTATGCAGGATGTCGCGGATATCGAGCATGCGCTTTGTCATGCCATTCCGCAATTCATCGGATTTTTAGTTTTCTTCATCGTCGTGTCGGTGATGCTCATCATCGGAAATTGGCAGATGGGGCTATGCATCGTCTTACCGATTGTCACCTGTTTCTTGTTGGTGCAAATGTCGAAGAAGATGCAGATTGATGCCACGAGTGAATATTATCAAATACTCCGACGGAATTCCGAAAGCTTCCAACAGGCGATCGAAATGCAGCAGGAGATCAAAGCTTACGGTTTGACGGAGCAGGTCGAAGATGATTTGATGGAAAAAGTCACCGAGAGCGAGAAAATCCATATTAAAAGTGAATTTAAGCAAGCCATTCCGGTTTCGGGCATCGGAACCATTCTCAAATTTTCTCTCGGACTGACGATTGTCGTCGGTACGAAGCTTTTGATTCAAGGAGAAGTATCGCTGCTCTACCTGCTCGGCTACATTATCGCATCCTGCCGAATCGTCGATGCGGTCACCGCGCTCTTTGCCAATATGGCGGAGATTATGTATATGGATGCACGAATCGAAAGAATCCGATCGCTTCGTACGGAGCCGATTCAAGTAGGCGAGCAAAGCGAGCTTTCAAAATACGATATTGAATTTAAGAATGTCAGCTTTTCATACGATGGAGAGCGCGATGTCGTTGACGGAATTTCCTTTGTTGCGAAACAAAATGAAGTCACCGCGCTCGTCGGGCCGTCAGGTTGCGGAAAAACATCCGTACTTCGTCTGATGTCGAGATTGTATGATTACGACAAGGGCGAAATCATCATCGACGGCAAGGATATCAGCAAGGTCGATACGGAAAATCTGTTTGAAAAAATATCGATTGTTTTTCAAGATGTGACGCTCTTTGACACTTCGGTGATGGAAAATATCCGCATCGGAAATAAAAATGCGAGCGATGAAGAAGTGATTGCCGCGGCGAAAATGGCGAATTGTCACCAATTTATTGAAAATCTGCCGGACAAATACGACACGATTATCGGAGAAAACGGCAGCAAATTGTCAGGCGGCGAGCGTCAACGAATCTCGATTGCGAGAGCCTTTTTGAAAAATGCGCCGATTATTTTGCTGGACGAAATCAGCGCATCTCTGGATGTGGAAAATGAAATGCAGATTCAGGAAAGTTTGAACTCGCTGATTAAAAATAAAACCGTCGTCATCGTTTCGCATCGTTTGAAATCCATTGAGAATGCAAACAAAATCATCGTGATGAACAATGGGAAAATCGATAATATGGGAACGCATGCCCATTTGATGCAAAGCTCCAAACTCTATCATTCGATGATACAAAAAGCCAATATGACGGCGGACTATGTATATTAAAAGAAAGGAACTGTTGAAGAATGAAAGTTCTTCGGCAGTTCCTTTTTAACTTGAGCAAGGCATCATATTGTAAGTTCTAATACAAAATAAACTGTAGAGAAAAATCATGCCCTTTCCGTTCCGATGGAATGACGAAATAGCAGGCTTACCGTTTCCTACAGGGCGGAAAGCAAACAACGGTTATTCAACATACAGACTTGACTTATTTCTAATAGAGATTAGCACGAAAAAGCTGCATAGAAAAGCGTAGCAGCCATAAAACTACTACGCTTAAAAGTCTGATTTTTTGGGGTACCACATACCGAGTTTGGAATTTTTCTTCTTTACTATGGATTATATGTTCCTTCAACCATCTGCGGTCGATTCGGATAAGTATTGGGCGCTTTCGGATATTTGAAATTGTCCCACACATGCCCGCCGAACATATCGTTGTCACTGCGCAGATAATAGTCGTAGAAAATCCATCCTTCAAATCTCGGGTCGGAAATATCATCCCAAGTCACATCGACATGATACCAATTCCCTTCGACCTTGACCAGATTCCAAAGATGATAGCTGGGTTTCTCTTCTTCATATCCATCATAGGTTGTCTCTTCTTCCTCCACTACCTCTTCATTCTCGATTGCTTCTTTTTTGACATTTGCAATTCCGTAAACCAAAATGTTTTCAATGCCCGCCTCATTCGCCATTTTTTGAAACAGCGTTGCATAACCTTGGCAGACACCTCGTTTTTCTTTAATCAAAGAGCAAGCTGCATGGACGGATGTACCGTTGACCTCTTTGTTTTTATCCCCCAAGTCATATTCGTAGGATAGAACGATATGGTCATGAATCTTACGGACTTTTTCCTCATCGCTCATCTTCTGCGTAATATTTTTCTTTACCCAAGCGCTTACAAAGTCGTTGACCATTTTATCATCCTCTTTGCTGGTATGATACTTCACATGGAGCGTCAGCAAGTGGTAGTCTCGAAAATCTTCGGTTCTCCAAGAATAGGTACTTCTGGTAAAAGTTGCATCTTTGTGATACCACAATTTGTCCATGAGAATTTCGATTCGATTGTCAATATCGAGGTAGGGATGAACCCGAATCTTAATTTCCGGACTGATTTCCGATACTTTATCCTGAATAATCGCCATAATTCTTTCTTCGGATTCGACGATTTCTTCTTCGGTGTAATCGGACAAATCGCTCGGATTCTTCTTCAAAATACTATCGACTTTATCGGACGATTTTTTATTCGCATTGTCGATTCTTTGGATATTGCCTGTTTTGTTTGTCAAAGACAGTGCGAGCATCGTAATGCCGACGGAGGCCGCCAGCGAAATTAAAATAAGTAAAATAAATTTTTTTCCACCCATTTGAAAACCCCTTTCCAAAAGATTATCTCCATTATAAAGCTTTTTTATAAACCGAAAATCGCAAATCACAAAAGCGATTTTAAATTTTGATTTTGGATTTACGAAATGAATTCTTATCTTTTTGTTTCGTAATCTTTTTTAGCCTTCGGATAAAAATCGCTCACCCATTGATGTGTTTTGCTCATATAATAGTCGCCGCGCAAATAGTACCGATGCATAACGCGTCCCGGTACATCGGGGCTCGGGTCGTCCCAAGTCGTATCGACATGATACCACGCATTGTCGAGCTTGACCAGATTCCAAATATGGTTTTCGCTGCCGCTTTTTCCGACGCTGCCGACGATAAATCGGTTTTCAATGCCGACCTCGGTGAGCATTTTCTGAAACAGCGCCGCATAGCCTTGACAAACACCGCATTTGTTTTTAATCAGCGAAGCGGGCGCATGGGCGGAAGTGTCGTCAATCATTCCGGAATCATCGCCGAGCTGATAGTAATAAGTGGAAACGATATGGTCATGAATTTTACGAACTTTTTCTTCATCGCTCATCTGTTGGTGGATATTTTGTGCAATCCAAGTATCGACAAATTTTTCAACATCCAAATCTTCTTCCAAAGACATGACATAACGGATTTCAATCGTCAATTGTGTATAAAGCTTCTGATCGGGATAATACCATCGATAACCGCTGACATGCCAAGAAGTCGTACCCCTTGACATCAAATTCGAAAAGACGCGCTCAATCGATGACTCGTCCAACAGATTGGTGTTGATTTTGAATCGAAAACGCGGGTTGAATTCGGCAAGCTCGCGCCCGATGGCATATTCCAAATCGCTTTCGCTCGCAATCACTCGATTGGCTGTAAACTTCGGCGGAACATATCCGTCGTCCTTGTTTTCGCTTTTGTAATTCGTAGTAATCGTACTGTCTTTCTGTGTATGACGCAAATAAAATACGGTGGATGCACTCGATACCACAAAGGTCATCACCATAAGCAAAATAATAGTTCTTAAACGCATAGATACCCCTGTTCCCTAAGTAAGTCGGCTTTGTTATAAAATCGAAATGTTGATATTGAAGATGCCGGCACATATCCGAGAGCGCTCAGCTTGATTATTGCAGTCCCCGATAATAAAAAATTGCAAGCTGAGTTCTATCGCGCAAATTCAATTTTTCCAGCAGGGCCGAAATATAGTTTCGAACGGTGCCTTCGCTGAGAAAGAGCCGCTCGGAAATTTCCTTGTTGTTCAAACCGTCCGCCACCAACAGTAAAATATCTTTTTCGCGCTCCGACAAAAAATCCGGCAAATGATGCGACTTGGACGGTGAAAGCTTGTTGACGATTTTGGAATCGTAAACCAGTTGGTTGTTGGCGACGGCATTTAATGCCGGTAAAATACCGGCGATATTTTGTTTTAGAATATACCCGCAACAACCGAGTTCAATCGCTTTACTTATATATTCGTCATCCTGAAATGTCGTGATAAGCAAAATTTTTGCATCGACATCCCGCTTCAAAATTTCGGAAGTCGCTTCCAGTCCGTTCAAATCATCCATTCGAATATCCATCAGTAGAATGTCGGGTCGATATCTTTCGTAGAGCTCGATGGCTTCGCGCCCGCTGCTGCCGAGTGCCAACACTTCGATGCCCTTGCTTTGTAATATATTTTTGAGCGACTCGCGCACGATGGCATCGTCATCGATAATAATGATTTTCATAAAACTCCTTTGTAAAACAAGAAAATTAAATGTCATTCAAATTTAAAATCATTTTTTTTGTGGATTACTTCGATAAAGTGATATGCACAAAGAATCCGTCCTGCTCATAACCGTAGTGGAGATTGCCGTTGTAATTTTTGGCAAAGTCGGCGATGGAATGCAGTCCGATACCGAGTGAGTTTTTTTCCAAATGCTTTACCGTCCCGTCGTCTTTGACTGAAAGGCTGTAATAATTCTTGTGCTCCATCAGCTGAATGCGTACGCTTTTGGCATCGGAATGCTTGGCGATGTTGGCGAGCATCTCCTTAAAGGCGGATAAAATACCTATTTTCATCGTATAATCCATCTCGCTGTTACTTGCAAAGTCAAAGGAGGATTGCAGCGGCAGGCTGGCTAAAATATCTTCCATGCTGCGCTTCAAATCCAAAGACGAATCGTGCAGATTGTGCAAGCTGGAGCGAATGTCCTGCATTCCGTTTTGCAAAGTCTGTTGCAACACTTCGAGCTTTCCGATTTGCGCCTCATCCTCGGATTGCAATTTGATAACTTCCGTTTGTAAAATACAGCTGCTGAGCGCATGACCGACCGAATCGTGAATTTCCCGTGCGATTCGGTTTCGCTCGTTCAAAATGGCAATTTCGATTTCATTTCTCATTTCGCGATTGTAAAGCTCAAACTTTTCTTCCCCCTCAAAAAGCCGCTCACGCACATTGTCCAGTTGAATCGTCTTGTTCAAGAGACTTTGAGCATAATGTTCTTCCGTATGGGCAAGATAAAATGCGAAACAGGAAAATGCAAAAACTACAGCGGATTTATCCAAAATTCCCCAGAGTAAAAATGCTCCGGCGGCAAAAAAATTGCAGTCCGAATACAAATCATAGATGAATAAAGGCAAAAATGCAGTCGTTTTCGGCTCATAGAAACACAAAAAAATATATCCGATGTAACATATAAATCGAAATCGTTTGGGAACGACATCGCTCAACACAAAAAGGATGGCAATGCTCAAAAACAGAATGATATTATTTTTTTCAGCGATGTCAAAGGACAGCAAGCTGAATATCAAAAATAATATTTTGGAAAAAATACTCATGTTGATTTCCTTTCTCTTGAAGCCATCATATCACAAGATGACAAATGTCACAAGGGGTTGTGATTACACTCACTGGCGCGGAATCTGAATTCTTCTTATAATGAAAGATAAATAATCGGATATTGAATGTGAATGAGAAAGGGGCAGATATGATTACGGTAAACAATTTGGTAAAGCGTTACAAGGAATTGCTGGCATTGAACCATTTGAATTTGGAAGTGCAGGATGGTGAGGTGCTCGGCTTGCTCGGTCCGAACGGCTCCGGTAAAACGACGCTCATCAACTGCATCTTGGCATTGCTCAGCTATGACAAAGGAGAAATTCAGGTTTTCGGTGAAAATCTGACTCAAAACACCAATCATATCAAAAGACAAATCGGATTGGTGCCTCAGGATGTGGCAGTGCTCGAAAATTTGACCGTACAGGAGAATATCGACTTTTTCTGCGGATTATATATTGAAGATTCGGCAACGCGAAAGCAATATGTCGAAGATGCGATCGCCTTTGTCGAACTGGGCGAATATCGTAAATTCATACCGTCCAAACTGAGCGGCGGGCTCAAAAGAAGACTCAACATCGCCTGCGGTATTGCGCACAAGCCCAAGCTGATATTCTTTGACGAGCCGACGGTGGCGGTCGATGCGCAGAGCCGGAATTTTATTCTCGACGGCATCAAGAAGCTCAATAAAGAAGGCTGCACCATCGTCTATACGAGCCATTATTTAGAAGAGGTGGAAGAAATCTGTACCCGAATCGTCATCATCGACAGCGGACGAAGCATTGCATCGGGCACTTTGAACGAGCTCAAAGACAGCATTGCGACGGGCGAAAAAATCGTCGTCGAATTCGTGCATATCTCCGAAGAAGAAAAGCAGGCGCTGCAAAAGCTCGACGGTTTAATTTCAATGGATAAACAGGGCAACGAATATCATCTGCATTTTGAAAAAGGGCGCAACAATCTGCTGGCGCTCATCGAATTTATCGAAAAGAACAATCTGTCGTACAACAAATTATTCAGCGATAAGCCATCGCTCAACGATGTCTTCTTGGCGCTGACCGGAAAGGAGTTGAGAGATTGATGAGCAGAAATCTGGCAGCATTCGGATACTTTCTGAAAAATGCGGTCAAAGATAAAGGCTTCGCATTTTGGACGATTATGTATCCTTTGGTATTGATTACCATTTTTTACTTCGGATTCTCGGGCGTGATGAACAGAGAGTTTGAAAAAGCGCCAATCGGCGTGAGTCCCGAGCATCCTTTTGCCTCCGTATTCGGCGAGATTGATATCATCGAATACTCTTTGATGGATGAAGCAGAAGCGAAAAATGCTTTGGCAGAAGATGAAATTGTCGCCTATGTCAAAAAGGACGGAAACATGCTCGTCGGTCGCTCCGATTCGGCGCAAACCGCCGTCAAAGAAGTGCTTGATGCGATGAATCAATTCAGCGAAATGATGAAAAGCGGTGTGCCTTTCGAACAAGTGAAATTTGATGCCGTCTATACCGAAACGATTGAGCAATCCGAAGACAGTTGGCGCATCACTTTCTATTCGGGGATTGCGATGATATCGATATACAGTGTTTTTACGGGCATTCAAATTTCCAAACAAGATGGCTTCAATTCAAGAATTTCGGTCAGCCCGTTCAAAAAATCTACGCGAATCACCTGCTACTTTTTCTTAGGGCTGTTGGTCAACATGGTGGTGAACATCGTCTTGGTGTTTTATGTGCAAAAGGTTTTGCGAATCAATCTGTTCCCGCATCTTTGGAAAAGTCTTGCAATCATCGCCTGCGGAAATGTTTTCGGAATCTCGCTGGGGATTTTGCTCGGAATTCCGAAGAAGATAAAAGAAGATGCCAAAATGAGTATGGCAATCGGTCTCTCTCTGATGCTTAGTTTCTTTGCGGGAATGATGGGACGCGAAATCCCGAGAATGCTGTGGAAAATTTCACCGTGGATTCCAAAGCTCAATCCGGTTGCCAATATCACGAATCTTTTAATGCGCGTCAACCTGATAGGAAGTACGCAGCATTTTTTACAAGACCTGATGCTGTTGGTCATTCAAGCGATGATTATGCTTATCGTCGGTTTTGTAATTCTTTGGAGGCGAAAATATGAATGTGATTAAATATTTTTTCAAAAATGTGCGAGCGAACAAAATCATTTTTATAATGTATATTTTCATTTTCGTCATCCTTCTGTTTCTCTCCACCTCAGGAAATATAGACCGACAGGGAACGATATTCGAGCCGACGAAATCCATCGTGGGACTCATCAAAAACAGCGATGATGAAGTCGCCGATGCGGTGGAAGAATATCTGCGCGACTATTTGGGAGAAGATGCGAAATTGGATTTGCTGCCTGATGATTTGGACAGTGCAAAAGAGCTGATTTTTATGGGCAACTACGATGCCATCGTGAGAATTCCCGAAAACAGCAAAGCGCTTTTTGAGAAGGACGAGCCGACGGTTCAGGTGATTTTCAATCCGATGGGATTTGAAGGCCATATCATCGACAATCGGATGAAAGTGTTTCTGACGATTTATCGGGCAACGGAGAAAAATGGACAATACGATATGGAACGCACCAAAAAAATCTTGAAAAAAGAAGCAAATGTGGAATTTCTGAAGACGGAGCAGACGCCGGAACATGAATTGCAAAGATTGTGGGTCAAGACCTTCTTCAACACGAGCGGATATATTTTGATGGCAATTTATATTTCACTCATCGGCATGAGTATGAGCAGCTTCAACGAGCCGAAAACGAAGAATCGAATTGCAATGTCGTCCAAAGACGATACCATAATGCAGATGGAAATCTATATGGCACAGCTTTTGATGGGCGCGTTGATTACTGCACTCTTTGTGGGAATATGCTTTGCCTTTAAAGGAAGTCAACTGTTCGAGCATCAAATCGGAAAATACATCATCAATTTGGTGGTTTATTCGATCGTCGTAATGGCGTTGACCTTTTTGCTGAACAATATTACCAACAACAGACATGCGAAAAATGTGCTTTCTACGGTATTGTCATTAGGAGTTGCTTTCATATCGGGCGTTTTTTTACCGCAATCATTTTTGAGTGCGAAAGTGTTGGCGGTTGCAAAATGCTTTCCTTTATATTATTTCATTATCATCAATGAAACCGCCAATCCTGAAGCTTCGTTTATGATTCGAAATCTGGGAATACAAATTTTGTTCGGCATTCTGTTCTTTGTGATGGGATTGTATTTCGCCCGTAAAAAAAGAATTGTCGAATAGCAAAGTGAAAATAGGAATTCCGAGTTGGCATTCGAAGTCGACAAGAACCAAAAATTAAAACCGAGTTGGAATTCGCATTGGAAATATCGGGAAAAAACAACAATCTAATTCCCAAGTTGGTATTCGAAATTGGAAAAAAATAGATTTCCAAGCTCGAAATCGGAATTGAAAAATCATATTGGGAAATAAACAATCAATAATCCGAAATACAAGGCTCATCGTTTGTGCGGTGAGCTTTGTTGTTACATAAATTTGACAACTCCGTTGGAATTTTACACAAAAATCATCAATCGGTATGGGAAATTTTGTTTTAGAGTTGAATAGTGATAGAATTTTTAGCGAATGTATTGTGCTGTCTATCAAATTGTGATATACTGTCAAAATACCTTATAGAAGTAGAATAAATTTCATTATGACGGACTTGATTTTGCTGTTGTTACAGCTTATGTACATCGGGTCGAAAGGTAGAGAAGTGAATTTCCGCTGTCCCGCAACCGTAAGGCAACTGTCGAGCCGGATAACTACCCATAATGCGATTCATCAACGACTACGAGAGATAGCGGATGAAGTATGATTGCTCGCTTATTCATCATGCGAGTTTTTTTATGCTTTTAGCAGGCATACAGAAGGGAGAATAAATGAAAAGAATGCTGAAAAAATTTGCGATTGTTTTGTTGGCGGGATTGCTGGTAGCTTGCCAGTCACCAACTGCAACGCAAAATGAAAACAAAGACAACAAAGAGAACACTGCCGAGCAGACGGCATCGGGCAAATTGACGCTCGGATTCAACGAGGATTCAGTGGGAACGCTCAATCCGCACATGTATTTGCCGAGCCAGTTCATTACACAGGACATGGTGTATGACGGATTGGTGGCTTATGGAGAAAACGGAGTGATTGAGCCGAAGCTCGCGGAGTCTTGGGAGATTTCACCGGATGGAAAAACTTACACTTTCAAATTGCGTGAGGGCGTTAAGTTTTCGGATGGAACTCCTTTTAATGCGGCGAATGCGGTGAAGAATTTCGACACGATTTTTGCGGAAGAAAATAAAGGAAATCACTCTTGGTTTGCGTTCACCAACTATTTGGAGTCATGGAAGGCTGTTGACGATATGACTTTTGAAATCAAGTTGAGCAATGCGTATTCCGCAACTTTGTACGATTTGGCGATGATTCGTCCGATTCGTTTCTTGGCGGATGCGGGTTTCCCGGACGACAATAATACGGGCAAGGAAATTAAAGCACCGATCGGAACAGGCGCTTGGATGCTCAAAGAGCATAAGCAGGATGAGTATGCGGTATTCGTACCGAATGAGCATTACTGGGGAGAGAAGCCGGCGGCTAAGGAAGTGGTTATCAAAGTGTTGCCGGACAGCGAAACTTTGGCATTGGAATTTGAATCCGGAAATATCGATTTGATTTACGGAAACGGGTTAATCAGTTTGGATCGATTCAATGCGTATCAAGCGGATTCGACTTATACGACGGCAAGTTCCGAGCCGATGTCCACTCGTATGGTGATGTTGAACACTCAGAGTAAGAAATTGGGGGACTTGAAAGTTCGTCAAGCGCTCAGCCATGCGGTGGATAAAGAGAGCGTGGCGCAAAATATTTTCGGCGGCATTGAGAAAGCGGCGGATACGATTTTTGCACCGAATGTTCCGAACACCGATGTGAAGCTTGAAAAATATGCTTATGATTTGGCACAGGCGGAAAAGATGCTGGATGAAGCGGGTTGGACAAAGGGCAGCGACGGAATTCGTGAGAAAAACGGTGAAAAGCTGACTTTGAGTTTCCCTTATATCGCATCCAAAATAACGGACAAGAGCGTCGGCGAGTATGTGCAGGGCGAATGGCAAAAAATCGGCGTGCAGGTGGAGCTCAAAGCGATGGAAGAAAAAGCGTATTGGGAGAATGCATCCAAAGGAGATTATGATGTCATGATGAACTTCTCTTGGGGAGCGCCGTGGGATCCGCATGCGTTTTTGACCTCGATGACGGAAGCGTCGGACAACGGCGGGCCGGATTACAAAGCTCAAAAAGGATTGCCGATGAAGGATGAATTGGACAAGACGATTAAAGCATTGCTTGTGGAGTCCGATGAGGCGAAACTCAAAGAGATGTACGAATATGTGCTTACGACATTGCATGAGCAGGCGGTATATATTCCGATCTCGTATCAGGCAATCGTTTCAGTATATCGTACAGGCGAATTGGAAGGTGTAAAATTTATGCCGGAAGAGAATCGTCTGCCGGTATGGGAAACTGTAAAGGTAAAATAATTTTGATGCACACCGGATTTCAACGAGTTTGGAGTCCGGTGTTTTACTGTTCGACTCATAGAGAGGATTTTTGAAATGAATCAATCATTGATGGAATGGGGGAAAAAAATAGCGCTGTTTTTTCTCACTTTATTTATGATATCGATACTGACCTTTTTGTTGGTCAAATTATCACCCGGCGACCCGGCGGCGAATTACCTTCGCGCGTCGCATGTCGCGATTACGGATGAAACTTTGGCAAAGGCGCGGCTGGAATTGGGATTGGATAAGCCGATTGTAAAACAATATTCGGATTGGTTGCTCGGTGTGATGAAAGGAAATCTCGGAAAATCCTATTTGAAAAAGACGCCCGTCAAAGAGGTGATTGCCAAAGCGGTCGTGCCGACTCTGCAGTTGGGCGCGGTATCTTTCGGCGCACTTTTGCTGATATCTCTTTTTCTCGGAATCACGAGCGCGCTCTTACATGACAAATTGTGGGATTATCTGGTGCAGAGCTTTTGTTTCGCCTGCGTATCGGTTCCGACTTTTTGGCTCGGCTATATGCTGATTATTTATTTTGCGGTGATGAACAAATTCCTTCCGCCATCCGGCAGGGGAACCTTCGTAAATTATATCCTGCCGAGTCTGACGCTGATCACTCCTTTGGTGGGGCAAACGAGTCTGCTGATTCGAAAGAGTATGATGGAGCAGATGAGCTCGCCCCATGTGCGCAATGCGATATTGCGTGGGGTGAACAAGAAATTCGTCATCGGCAATCATCTGCTCAAAAATGCGGCGATTCCGATTATTACGGTGCTCAGCTCGAATATCTTGTATCTCATCACCGGCTCGGTGTTGATTGAAGAGGTGTTTGCATGGCCGGGCGTCGGCAAGATGTTTGTTGCGGCGGTCAAAGGCGGGGATGTTCCAATCATTCAGGCATCGCTTTTGATGTTCGGTATTTTGGCGATTACCGTGAACGGTCTGACGCAATCGCTCGTTCGGTTTTTGGATCCGCACACGAGAATGAGAACGCAGGAGGTGTATCGTGAAGAAGAATAAATTGTTCTATGTCGCATTGGTCTTGGAGATTATTCTGATTTTGATTGCGATTTTCGCACCGATGATTGCCCCTTACGACCCGCAATATATCGACTTGTCCAATAAATTGAAATTGCCGAGCGAGCTTCATCCGCTGGGAACCGACCATTTGGGACGGGATGTACTTTCCCGATTGCTCTACGGCACCAGACTTTCTTTGTCCATCTCGATGGCGATTACGATTCTCACGCTGCTCATCAGCTTTCCAATCGGTCTGTATGTCGGTTGGTTCGGCGGACGCGTCGAAAAAGTGTTCAGCTGGTTCTCCGGCATCGTCATGGCTTTTCCGAGTTTTTTGCTGTCGATGGCATTTGCCGGCATTCTCGGGCAGGGCATCGATAATATCGTCATCGCGGTGACGATGGTGGAATGGGTTTACTATGCCCGCATCTTGCGCAACATGGTGCTGACCGTCAAGAACAATGAATATGTTCAGGTGGCGCAGTCGATGGGCGCTTCTCCGTTTTACATCATTCGAAAACATATCCTGCCTTTCGTGTTCAAGCCGATTCTTATCATCGCGTTAATGAATATCGGAAGCATTATTCTGATGATATCGGGATTCTCGTTTTTGGGAATCGGCGTTCAACCCAATATTTCCGAATGGGGCATGATGCTCAACGACGCAAAATCGTACTATCGTACAATTCCCGGCTTGGTGATGTATCCCGGTTTGGCGATTTTTGTGACGGTGCTGACCTTTAATTTGCTCGGTGAGAATTTTGATAAAAAAGGATTGAAAAAGCTATGGGAAAATTAGAAGTGAAAGATTTGATGGTGCGCATCGGCGAAAGAATTTATCTCAACGAAATTTCTTTCGAGCTCGCCATCGGCAAGACCTTGGTCATCATCGGCGAAAGCGGCTCGGGAAAAACCATGCTCTCTCGCCTGTTGATTGGACAAAGACCGGAAGATGTTTCTGAAATTACCGGCGAAATTATGTTTGACGAAAACAATTTGCTCACGATGAGCAATAAGATGTGGAGCCGATATCGCGGAATCAGCATCGCTTACATCGCGCAGAATCCGATGGCGCTTTTTAATCCGAATCAAAGCATCGAGTCGCACGCATACGAATTGTTCAACAGCAGATTGTCACTCAATCGGGAGCAGAGCATGAAGAAATTGGTTCATGCGCTTTCAAATTTCAATCTGAAAAATCCGGAGATTATCGCAAAGAAATATCCTTTTCAGCTCAGCGGCGGTATGTTGCAACGAATTATGTTCGCGATGATGATGGAATTATCGCCGGTGCTGATTATTGCGGACGAGCCGACCTCGGCGCTCGACGAATACAATACGCAGACGATTATCGACACGCTCAAAAAATGTCAGGGCGAAGGCACGAGCTTGATTGTCATTACGCATGATTATGAATTGGTCAAGCAGTTGGCGGACGATGTGATTATTTTGAAGGACGGAAATATTGTCGAGCGGGGCGCTGCCGAATCCATTTTGGAAAATCCGCAAACCGATTACGGCAAGGAATTGCTTTTGCCGAAAAAATATTCGAGATGGGAAGGTGCAAAATGAAACTGACGGCGAAGAATGTATCCAAACGCTACGGCAAAAATCTCGTGCTGGATAAAATCAGTTTTGGGCTGGAAGAAGGGAGCTGCTTGGCGCTGATGGGTGAAAGCGGCTCGGGAAAAAGTACGATGGCGAGATTGATAGCCGGATTGGAAAAATATGACGACGGCGATATTTTCTTCAACGATGTCGCCTATCATCAGATGAACAGAATGCAGATCAAAAATCGAAAACAAAATATCCAGCTCGTGTTTCAAAATGCGCTCGGTGCGGTCAATCCGAATTTCTCCGTATATGATGTGCTGGTGGAGCCGCTGAATATTTGCGGATTCAATTTGTCCAAAGATGAAAAAATCGCTCGTGCGAAGGAAATGCTCGCTCGGGTCGGCTTGGAGAAGATTCAGCTTTCACAGCCTGCAAGACAGCTCAGCGGCGGGCAGCTCCAAAGAGTGTGCATCGGGCGAGCGCTGATGCTTGAGCCGGAGGTGCTGATTCTCGATGAATCTTTGAGTGGTCTCGACCCTCTGGTGCAGAGGCAAATGCTCCAACTGCTTGGGGATTTGAAAGCGAAATTCAAGCTGACCTATCTGTTTATCGCTCACGATTTTGGCGCTTGTTACTATATTTGTGATAAAATGATTGTAATGGACAGCGGAAAAGTGGTCGAAGAGCTTGCGGATATGAACAATCTGGTCATCACGAGTCCGATTACCAAAAAATTGATGGGCGATGCGGCAAATCATCTGTCGTATGAAGAGCGCTTTTAACAAGGAGGAAACATGTTAATCGAAGTATGCGTGGATAGAGTACAATCCGCCGTCAATGCGGTGGCGGGCGGAGCAGACAGAATTGAGCTTTGTCAGGATTTGGCGATTGGCGGAATGACGCCGTCCGAGGGATTGGTCGTCCAAACGATGCGAGCGATTGACAAACCGATTGTCGTGATGATACGAACGCGCGGCGGCGATTTTTGCTATGACGAATACGAATTTGAAGTTATGATGGAGGATATCCGGCGAATGAAGAAGCTTCAGGTTGTTGGCATCGTGACGGGCATGCTGAGTGCCGACGGACGAGTGGACAAGAAGCGGATGCAACAGGTAATGGAAGCGGCAAAAGGGATGGAGGTCGTTTTTCATCGCGCCTTTGACATGACAAAAAATCTCAGCGAGGCGCTTGACGATTTATCTTCTCTCGGCATTACGCGCGTGCTGACTTCCGGCGGGATGAATTTGGCGACGGACGGCATCGACAATCTGAAAAAACTTGTGCAAAAACAATCGCCCGTTACGATTATGGCGGGCTCCGGAATAAGCGCGGAGAATGCAAAGCTGTTTGAAGCAATCGGCATCCGGGAAATTCATTTATCAGGCAAAACTCAAATTCCGAGCAAAATGCTGTACCGCAACCCGTCGGTTCAGATGGGGAAGAGCGACGCGAGGGATGAATATATAATAGAAGAAACGGCAACGCAAAAAATCCGAGCGGTGCGCAAAATCTTCGAATAGCTTGCGATTTGCTCAACGAATAAGTCGTTGATGGTTGAATGGTTGAAATCTATTGTCCGGTAGAATCCGATGCGACGATTGTGCAATCCGTAAAAAACTCATGACGAGATAAATTTCGGGAGTTGGTCGATGATTTTCACGCTTCCGTATCGGTTTTTCTAAAAAGCTTAATCCAAGATAGTTCAAAACGCCGATTTGTCGGTTGATTTCAAATTGATTTCTTCCGGCGACTCGGCGTTTTATCTTGAATTTCAGTTGGCATAATCAAATTTATTTGCTATGATATAAAAGAATAAAATCAAAAGCATGAGTAATATGCCCGATTGGACGAAATCTCTGCTTGACATACATCGCAAAATGGAGGGAACATGATATATCAATCGACGATAACGGGTTGCGGCGAAATGGCGCCGGAACTTTGGCAGGAAAATATGATGGTACTTTTTAATGACAATGCACCGATTCAGCTTGCGGAAATTGCGGTACTGCTTTGGCCGAGCGAATTGGAAGAGGATATCGCGGTCGGCGATCGAATCGTCATCGGCGAAAACTCATTTGAAGTGACGGCGGTGGGTGATGAAGCGAATACCACCTTCAAAAGTATGGGGCATTGTACGCTGCGTTTTGACGGAATGAGCGTTGCGACCTTGCCGGGAGAAATTCAGCTTCGCGGCACGATTCCGCATGTGAAAGCAGGCGACCAATTTGTAATTGTTCGCTCCGAGCGATAGAGGTTGCCATGTGGGGATTGAATAAAAGATTGGCTGCGCTGGAAGAGCAGGGAAAACCGATTTTGTGCGCCATCGTCGGAACGGGACAGATGGGCAGAGGATTGGTCAGCCAAATGGTGCTGATGAAAGGGATGCGACCGTCCATCATCGTCGATTTGGACATCGAGCTTGCGAAAAGAGCGTACGAAAATGCAAAAATAAATAATTATATCATCGCGGATAGCGTTGAGCAGGCGGAACAGGCGCTGGAGAAGGGGCAATATGTCATTGCGACTCGAGCTGAAATTGCCTGCGAGACAAAAGCGATTGATGCGGTCGTCGATGCGACCGGCGTGCCCGAAGTCGGCGCGCGAATTGCACTCGATGCCATAAAAAATCGAAAACATATCATCATGCTCAATGTTGAAACCGACATTGTCATCGGCTCCTTGCTTAAGAAGAAGGCGGATGATGCGGGGGTTATTTACACCGGCTCGGCGGGCGATGAACCCGGCGCGGTGATGGAGCTCTACGATTTTGCGAGTGCGTTGGGCTTCGAGGTAAAGGCTTTCGGCAAAGGAAAGAACAACAAACTTGACTATTCTGCCAATCCGGATTCGGTGCTTGAGGAAGCGACCCGAAAACAAATGAGTCCGAAGATGCTCGCATCGTTCAAAGACGGAACCAAGACCATGGTCGAAATGACGGCGATGTGCAATGCGACCGGATTTTTGCCCGATATAACGGGAGCGCATGGTCCGTCGGCAAGTGTCAAAGAATTGCCGGCAATATTCTCGCTCAAATCGGAAGGCGGAATTCTGAGCAGCTATCAAACGGTGGACTATGTAAACGGCGTTGCGCCCGGCGTGTATGTCATCGTGTCCAGTCCTTTGCCCGATGTGAATCACGAGATGCAATATCTGAGCATGGGAGACGGGCCGAATTATGTGCTCTACCGACCATATCATTTGACATCGCTCGAGACGCCGCTTTCGGTGGCGATGGCGGTACTGGATAAAAATGCGACCATCGTGCCGCTCGGACGACCTTATGCCGAAACCGTAACCGTTGCGAAAATCGACCTCAAGCAAGGACAATATTTGGACGGTATCGGCGGATTTACGGTGTACGGAACCATCCAAAGCTATGATGATGCGAAAAGAGAAAATTCATTTCCGCTCGGTTTGGTCAATTCCAAAACCAAGTTGAAAAAAGATGTGAAAAAAGGCGAAATCATCACCTACGATATGGTGGAGCCGGATAAAGAATCGCTGGTGTATCAGCTTCGAATGGAGCAGGATAAAATGTGGAGTGATAAGTAATGCGATTGTCAATTTGTATTTGAATAACCGTTCTTTGCTTCTCACTTTGTATGGTATAATGCCCCCGTTGCTCCATTGAAACGGGATAAATATGATTCTATGGTTTATTGGATTTTGGTATTATACTAATACCTATTAAAAAACATAACGATGTGATATAATAAGATTATGAAAA